>JAJRVC010000704.1 GCA_024277475.1 Deltaproteobacteria bacterium | reverse complement strand
CGCCAAACCGTTTTTGGTTCAATAAAAAGGAGCGCTGTAATGAAAAAAAGGGACGTTGTTATTATCGGCGGGGGACCGGCCGGTCGTGTAGTCGTGCACATGCTGCACGCTCAAAAGAGCAAAATTTCCGTCACCCTTATTAAAGATGAGAAAATCAATGTCAACCGCTGTGCCGTGCCATACGGGCTATCGGGTGCAAAACCCATCGAAAAGTTTCAAATCCCCAATACCCTGGTGACCGATTTCGGCGCCGAACTGGTGATCGACCGGGTCGAAAATATCGATCCGGTCCAGAAAGAAGTTCACACGCAAAAGGGGGAAACCTACGGTTACAATCACCTGGTGATGGCCACCGGATCACGTCCCCTGATACCGCCCATCCCAGGGGTGGAATCCAAAACCGTCACTCCGGTGCGTTCGTTAAAAGATCTGGCTTTGCTGCGCCGGAATGCCGCTGAAGGACAAAAAGCGGTCATTATAGGCGGCGGCTATATCGGGGTGGAAGTTGCCGTTGTCCTGAGGAAAAGGGGTCTTGAGGTTACCCTGGTAGAAATGCTGCCCAAAATACTGCTGGCCACTACCGAACCCGAATTCATCGGTAAAATCGAAAAAACACTGATTAATCGGGGAGTGACGCTGCGGACCGGGCGTAAAGTCGTCGAGTTTCAGGGGACAAACGACAGTGGGTTAACCGTAATACTTGACAATGGACAAGCCTTTGATGCCGATTTCGCCGTTCTTTCGGTGGGCGTAATTCCCAACACCGAATTGGCCGCCGCGGCCGGCATTGCAACCTCGCCGCTGGGAATTATCACAGACCCGTTTTTACGCACCAGCGCAGAGGGGGTGTACGCCTGTGGTGATTGTGCCGAGAAGAAATCCCTTATCACCACCCAACCAATCCGGGGCGAATTCGGCACCAATGCTGTTTTCAAGGCCAAAATAGTAGGCCAAAACATATTGGGTCGCAACAAGACTTTTCCCGGTGTCATCAATGCCAATGCGACCACCGTATTTGACTGTAGCCTGGGCTCTGCCGGTTTAACTGAAAAAATGGCCCGAGATGCCGATATCGATCCACTGGCAGGGTACTCCGAAGTCTTGGATAAATATCCCATGATGGATGGTGTTGCCCCGATTCGCACCAAACTGATTTTCGACCGCAGTTCGCATAAGCTGGTTGGTGGCAGTGTATTGCGCCAGGGGCACGGCGCGGCCCAGAATGTGGATTTTATATCGTTTGCCATCCAGATGGGAGCCACTATGGAGGATCTGCTGATTTACCAGTATGCTACCCATCCGGAACTAGCGGCAAAACCCTCCGACAACACTTATGTTTTTGCGGCCAAAGATGCCATAGGCAAACTAAAAGATAAAGCGTAGGCGTTCAAGGGTTCAAAGATTCAGGGGTTCAAGGTATCGATAAACAGTACGCAATGACGGCGGTGGAATACTTCCAGGGAAATAAAACAGTGAAAGGACCCCGGGTGCTGGTAATCGGCGCCGGGCGGGCAGGGCTTGAAATCGCAAAAAAATTAGGCAAAGAGAAATTTGAGGTGGTTGCAACCAAAAGTACTGATCCCATCGGCAGTTTCATGTAAATGATTACCAGGAATATGACCTTAAAGCGAATCACCGACATGCCACAGGTGACACTGATGCCCCATACCAAGGTTACTGCTTTTCACCCGGAGGGTGTTGAGGTTGTACAAGATGATGAGAAAAAAACCCTGGCACCGTTTCAGACTGTTATCCTGGCCGCCGGCATAAATTCAGCCGCCGCACCCGATGAAGACCTTAAAAGGGTCGTATCAAAAGTTGAGATTCTGGGTGACGCCAATGAAGTCCAGGACATTTTCAGTGCGATGCATGCAGGCTATGAGTTGACTTCTCGGTATTAGATGAGTGTAAAACACGGCCGTTGGTAAATAGCAGTCATTCATTCCCTGGAAATTATGCGGTTCGATATTCGCTATTCAGCGGTTCGCTGTTTAATTCGGCTGCCAAAGCGGCCAGTCAAATTTTCAAGAAACCGTGCCATTTTGGGGTAGTTTCATACGGGGGGATCACTATGAAAAAGCGCTACCTACCTGAGCTCATACTGACAACACTCCTGTTGACGGCAGGCTTGCTCCAGGGAACTCTTTATGCTGCTGAAGAAAATTTTATGCAGGGTTGGGGGATAAATGACCCCTATAACAAACACTATGATGTCGAAAAATTTGAGAGATTCAGAGCATGGGTGGTTGGATTCAAAGTTGAACCTCCCATGCCGGGAATGTCACCGGCTACCATTATGACGGTAAAAGACAAAAACCGGCTGATAGATGTCCATATCTGTCCGGTGTGGTTCGCCAACCCTGAAGATATAGGTGTTAAAAAGGGTGACCGGGTTAAAATCAAGGGTTGCTGGGCCAAAATTAACGGCAAGGATGTGTTTATGGCCTCGAAAGTAAAAAAGGGCGACTACTTTGCATTCAAGGTACGTTTGACCCAAAATGGCAAGCCGTTTTGGACCCTGACCCCCGAAGATCTTATCAGTGAAATATCGCCGCAAAACAAGTAGACAACTCGTAATTATCAGAGTAAAAAATCCGACCCAAAAACCGGGGATGACGATTGGAGTTGTCCGGCACCGGTAGAACCGATGGTCCCAGGAAGGTGTCCGATAGAGGTTGCCGGGTTGAGTAATCAGTTCGATTGAGCAGTAAAATTATCGAAAACAACATAAGAATCAGACTTTGACCACTGCTAAACTTTTTATCCCCTTGATAAATGGTCAGAGGAAAATATTTGTATGCCGCTAAAAAACCGTATCCAACAATAAAACTCACAAGCACAATAAATAATGCTGTCACCAGTATTCCGATAACCAAATCTTTACTATTCGGATCAGAATCTTTCTGCATGAAACGCTCTGCACCAATAATTAACGGTATCAATTGATCAAAATGTTGTATACCCCAACACCTTCCAGACACCTTTGCCAACTTCTATAAGTGAAACAGCCTCGCTTACGGATTGCCTGTGGCCAAAAGTCGTCTGGAATTGCACGATCAGGTATTTCCCCAGATTCTCATCGGATGATAAATTGCGAAAGGAAATCTTTCCGACAACATCCGCCGATAAGGATTCGCCTGGGGTCGCCCATTAAAGGGCGACCCCAGGCGAAGCTAGCGGGAATGTATTTAACCGGAGGCAAATATGTCATGGTATTTTTTAGATGGGCAACAAGGGTTACACTTGAAAAATTAATGTAAAAAAAGAGATAACATCATCTTTGCCTTTGCGGAAAATGAATAATTGGCTAACAATGCAGGTGCACGCGGACGCCGAAAAGCGTCGCTCGTTCCTGTGCTCAGGCTCAGCTCTGCTTTTTGCCGCCGGTGATTTGCGGCGTTCGCCCCTAATGCAGACATCCACAATAACCCTTAAAATATGTTGAAATATGCAACTTTTTGTTTTATATTAGCTACAAATCTGTAGACTAGGAGGATCATACCATGACCACCGCAGTTAGAGTATCCCAAGAATTGGTTCGGGAAGCTAAAATATTCAGCAAAATTGATAAACGATCTGTGACCGGACAGATCGAACACTGGGCAATGATCGGGAAATGTGCTGAAGAAAATCCAGATCTAACCTATAGTTTAATCAAAGAAATATTGATCGGCCTTGTTGAATTGGAACAGGGGGAATCTTCACAATACAAATTTGGATAATTGCCTATGAAAATTTTACAATCTCGCTCATTCGAACGAAAAGTTAAAAAATTCACAAAGCGCAAAAAAAATAAGTTAGACGAACAGATTCGAAAAATTACGGATAATCCTTTTGTCGGATCTGAAAAGAAAGGCGATCTTCGTGGGGTATATGTGCATAAATACAAGCTTCAAACTGTTGAATATTTAATGGCCTATCGGTTTATTGGTGAAGACCTTGAATTGGTTATGATTGGATCCCATGAAAATTATTACAGAGATTTAAAAAGCGATCTGAAAACCAGCTAAAATTGGCGAACCAATCGTTGCACTCGGACGGCTGGAATCCTGTGCCTTTATGATATTTTTAAGCTTTATTATAGTTTTAAGAAATTCTTTGTTTACTACCTTATCTTATATTTGCCGCCGGTGAACTTAACGTTATATTTTTTCCTTGACAATATCTCAAATTGAGATAATATATGCGGTATGCATATTATTACTCGGAAACGCCTTCTTGAGTTTGCCAAAAAGCAACCAGATTACAACATCGCTCTTGAATCCTGGTATAGAATCGTAAAACATACAAAATTTAGTTTGTTTGCTGAGCTAAAGCAAACGTTTCCGAGTGCTGATCAAGTTGGAAAATTAACGGTTTTCAATATTGGAGGAAATAAGGCTCGTTTGATTGCAGCGATCCATTACAATACATCTCGGGTTTATATCCGACATGTTCTTACTCATAAAGAATATGATCGGGTAACTTGGAAGGAGGGATAAAATGAATACCCAGCTTGAAAAAATTGCCAAAATCTGGCCTGGTGTTCAAAATATTTTTTCGGTGCCACACAATCAGAAGGAATATAACCGATTAGTCCATATTCTTGATGACGTAATTGATGAAGTTGGCGAAAATGAATCACATCCTTTAGCCTCCTTAATGGAAACCCTGGGAAGTCTTATTGAATCATATGAAGTTCAAAATATCCCTGAGATTGAAGGCAGCCCCAGCGACGCTTTAAAAACTCTCTTGGAGGAACATGATCTGAAACAATCAGATTTACCAGAAATCGGCAGCCAAGGAGTAATTTCGGAAATACTTTCCGGAAAACGTCAATTCAATGTTCGTCAGATAAAACTGCTAAGTAATCGATTTAATGTGTCGCCGGCTGTATTCATGTAAACTCTGCCCTCTGAAAATATAACAATGCCACTGGAGCAGACGGCGTGAAGATCGCGGTTTTACGTAAAGGCCGTGCTAACTTGGTATTAATTTAGGCCGCTGCTCACGCTCACCGTTGTGGGAATCAAATTTGGTAGGCCTTTGAAAACAGGAGGTTAAAATTTTGGATCTAGTCCGGCCTGTTTACAGAGTTCGTTGGCGGTAATTCTATCGAGTTGTCTGTGCCTTTTTACCGGAACTACTTTCTTGGCTTTTGTGTAAATGGAATAGTTTCCACCTTCAGATTGTAATAACATTTTACGCATTATTGTGCTCAGTGTCAAACTTGAAAAGTGTAGATCTCTATTTGTTGTTTTACAGGTTTTGCAAATATCAGTGGAAACCCTGGCTGCCACTGACCGAAACGATGAGATAAAGTGATATTTTTATGGATAAACTGATGCTATTTACCGATGGAAGTGTGAATACCCAGTCAAATATTGGGTATGGAGCTTATCTTGTTGTGTCTGAACGTGGTCTTTCGTTGGATTCAGTGAGGACACGGGTGAAAGTGAGGCGATTTGAGCAAACGACTTCAGCAAAACTGGAATTGCAGACATTATTATGGGCGTTAGACGATATTCATGCATTGGGGCGTAAGCTGATTTTGTATACGGATTCTCAAAACATTATGGGGTTACTGCGAAGACGTGGTCGATTTGAGCAAAATAATTATCAATCAAAGAAAAAAAAGCGCCTCAACAATTATGAGTTGTATCAGAATTTTTTTAGCATAATCGATCACTTGGATTGTGAATTGGTTCAAGTGCCTGGACATCAGGTATCGAAGCAAAAAGATGACATTGATAAGCTTTTTACACTTGTGGATAGAGCTTCAAGGAAGGCGCTAAGAGGAGATACCGATTTAAATACTTTGCGCGTTCCACCTGGCAACAGATTGGAGGCATTAAAAGGTGACCGGAAAGGGCAACATAGCATGCGCATCAACGATCAATGGTGAATTTGTTTCAAATGGAAAACCGGTGATGCATATGATGTCGAAATTGCAGATTATCATTAGGAGGCAATGATGAAAAATAAAAAACTCCCCCCCATTCATCCTGGTGAAATTCTTATTGAGGAATTCCTAAAACCGATGGGACTCAGTCAATATCGACTTGCCAAAGATATAAGCGTACCTCCAAGGCGGATTAACGAAATTGTTCATGGAAAACGATCAATCTCTGCTGATACAGCTTTGCGTTTAGGGCGGTTTTTTGGAATATCGCCTCAATTCTGGTTAAACCTTCAAACACGCTTTGATCTTGAAGTAACCAAGGATTTGCTGGCAGAACGCCTTGAAAAAGAGGTACAGGTACTGAGAGCAAATGCCGCTTAAATCATCATTTATTTATAACATGTCAGTTCAGGTGACAGCCAGGGTCTGCGCCGCTTTGAAAGGTTGTTGCAAATTGAAATTTTTAACTTTTAACAAACGCAGTGGAAATCCCGGCTGCCCCTGACCGCCGCCGTTATGAATTGAGTTAGGGAACTATATGAAACCTGGAAAAAAACGATATACCTATAAAGCGTAAAATATCTGGAACGTAACTTGAAGAACTACGAAAACATCCATGGCAAATCTATGGAGCTTTTGGATTCGAGCAGCTCTTGATGAGTTGCAGTTTCCTTATGCGTCGTTTCCGGGTTTCCGCCTACAAGGGGAATAAATCGCAGTCACGTTTTGTATGGGTCGCTTCGGATGACAAGATAGCCCTCTCCCGCGATGGAGATTAGCCGCGCCTGCTTCCAAAGAACGTTTCATGGGCAATTCACAGACGGCTCCGAGATGGATGCTATGTGAAATTTCGGCTATAATGGGTACACTGGCAAAGTGAGGCTTCGGCACAGAAAGATAGCAGTGAAAGCGATAAAAATAGTATTTTATGTATTCGTAGCCGGTGGGCTCGGGGGCCTTACGAACAGTATTGTAGCTAATCGCTGACTGCTTGTCGGACCAAATAAATAGCGGATAATAAAATAAAATATTGTTAATCGGTGGATGCACTGGTTGTTTGAAGCCAAAAAACGATTTGAGCAGACCAAAGCCAAACTGGGTGCAAAAGCGATGGGCCGAAAAGCGTTAGAGAATAATACGGGTTATGAACTTAGGGAGTCGCAAAGTCCTTACAGCCATGTTTTTGCCCCTGAAAAGTGTTCCCTAAGACTGAAAAACGATCATTTTTGGAAGATTTCTTCTAAAAATACGTACACATAGCTTGATTCGACAAGAGATGTAAGAGATGAATTCCAACCCGAAAGGAGAATGACCATGGATAAGAAGAAGAGACTGACCAACAACGTCGGAGCACCAGTCGCCGACAACCAGAATGTGATGACTGCAGGCCCCAGGGGTCCGCAATTACTCCAAGACGTATGGTTCTTGGAGAAGCTTGCCCACTTCGATCGGGAGGTGATCCCTGAACGTCGTATGCACGCCAAAGGCTCAGGCGCATTCGGTGATTTCACGGTCACCCATGACATAACCAAGTATACAAAGGCGAAAATCTTTTCCGAGGTCGGTAGGAAGACCGATGTGTTCGTCCGTTTCTCAACGGTAGCAGGCGAACGCGGGGCAGCCGATGCCGAGCGAGACATTCGGGGCTTTGCGATCAAGTTCTACACCGAAGAAGGCAACTGGGATTTGGTAGGCAATAACACTCCTGTCTTTTTCCTTCGCGACCCACTCAAGTTTCCCGACCTGAATCATGCTGTTAAACGGGATCCCAAGACCAACATGCGCAGTGCGAAGAACAATTGGGACTTCTGGACTAATCTTCCAGAAGCGCTGCACCAGGTCACCATCACAATGAGTGACCGAGGTATCCCACTATCTTACCGCCATATGAACGGTTATGGCAGTCACACCTTCAGCCTGATCAATGCCAATAACGAACGATTCTGGATCAAGTTCCACCTGAAGACCCAGCAGGCCATCAAGTGCCTGACCGATCAGGAGGCTGAGGCGATCATCGGCAAGTGCCGCGAGAGCCACCAGCAAGACCTGTTTGAGAGCATTGAGAAGCGCGAATTCCCGAAATGGAATATGAAGATCCAAGTAGTGCCCGAAGCGGAAGCCGCCAACTTCCCCTTCAACCCATTCGACCTGACTAAGGTATGGCCGCACAAGGACTACCCGCTCATTGATGTTGGCGTGCTTGAGCTCAACAAGAACCCTGAGAACTATTTCGCTGAAGTCGAGCAGGCCGCTTTCAATCCAGCCAACATAGTTCCTGGTATTGGCTTCTCACCTGACAAGATGCTTCAGGGGCGGCTTTTCTCCTACGGTGACGCCCAGCGCTATCGTCTCGGAGTAAACCACCACCTGATTCCAGTCAACGCCGCACGCTGTCCCGTTCACGGATTCCATCGCGACGGCCAGATGCGTGTCGACGGAAACTATGGCGCAACCATCGGCTACGAGCCGAATAGCTACGGCGAATGGCAGGAGCAACCCGAGGCAAAAGAAGCGCCGATAGAACTCGAAGGCGCGGCAGGTCATTGGAGCCACCGCGAGGATGACGATGACTACTATTCCCAGCCACGCGACCTTTTCCGGCTGATGAGTCCAGAGCAGCAGCAGGTGCTCTTTGAAAACACTGCCCGCGCCATGGGTGATGCGCCTAAACAAATCAAACTTCGACATATTGCCAACTGCATGAAAGCCGATCCGGCTTATGGAAAGGGCGTGGCCGGCGCTTTAGGCATTTCTTTTGACGATGTGCCCAGAGAAGCAAGCAGCTAGCCCATGCAAAAATCAGCGGATGCAAAAAGCCGCACTGCTGACTTCTGCGTTCGGTCAGAATAAAATAGGAGGTCAAAGCGATGATGGAGTTAGACGATATACGCAGTGGTGTCGGGTTTTTCAAAGATTTCGTTGATTGGGTTCAATCTCTGATCAACAAAGAAAAGCGAAAATATTTGAGCGCTATAAGGGCCATTCACAAAGCCGCGACTGAAACCAATTCTTATCTCAATGATATACGAGAAGGCAATCAGGCAAACAAAGAAAAGGAGCGAGAATTGTCAATGCTGTGGTATGAAGCTATGGAAGCAATTCAGCCGATCAACCCGGATTTGGCGGACAAATGCCTGATAAAAGGACAGTGTTGGTCGGACCCGCGCTTATTCAATTCCAAGAAATACGATGGCGTGCCTCTTTCTATCGATTACATGTTTTCAGAAACCAGAAAGATACTGCATGAAATGCCTTAAATGAAAAATTTCTCCATCGACAAAGTGGGGGAGAAGCGGTCTATTGGCATCGAACAAGACTGAAAGGCGCTTGTCCCAACAATCGCATGCACGCTGATGGCCCGTCAAGCGTTAGAGAATAATGAGGGTTATGAACTTAGGGAGTTGCCAAGTCCTTACAACCATGTTTTTGCCCCTGAAAAGTGTTCCCTAAGACTGAAAAACGATCATTTTTGGAAGATTTCTTCTAAAACTACGAACACATAGCTTGGTCTGACAAGAGATGAGAATAATTTAGCAATGATAAATCGCAGATGTGTTATTTCATGGTTGGGCACACTCGGGTTTTTGCTTGTCGTGTCAGCAGTTTGTGCCCAAAAGGTTTCCTATAATCCGCTTGCCCTGCCCCATGGATTCAAAGCCGAAAAGGTCGACTTGACCGTCAGGGACTCACTCCGGAATCGCGATATTCCCATTCGCGTCAATCTCCCGGCGCAAGAATCACCTTCGCCGGTTATACTTTTCAGCCACGGGCTGGGGGGTTCTCGAGGGAGCTGCACATACTTGGCTAAGCACTGGTCGGCAAGGGGTTATGCCGCTGTGTTTCTCCAACATCCAGGAAGCGACGACTCGGTCTGGAAGGATGTTCCGATCACCCGACGAAAGCGGGCCATGCGGAAAGCCGCCTCTGTGAAAAACTTGATATTGCGCGTAAAGGACGTATCGGCCGTCTTGGATCAGCTCGCGAAATGGAACAAACAGGACAGGCACGTTCTTTCCGGGCTACTGGATTTGTCCCGCGTCGGTATGTCCGGGCACTCATTCGGAGCCCTGACGACACAGTTCGTGTCGGGTCAATCGGCCGACCGATTCGGACAGCGTTTTACGGATCAGCGGATCAAGGCCGCTATCACTTTCAGCCCCAGCTCGCGCACTGATCCGAAAACCGCATTCGGCAGTGTCAAAATTCCCTGGATGCTGATGACCGGAACAAGGGACACCGCACCTATCGGTAATCAGTCGGTGAAATATAGACTGAAGGTGTTCCCGGCGCTGCCGCCGGGCGACAAATACGAGTTGGTACTTTACAATGCAGAGCACTCAGCGTTCACCGAACGTGCCCTGCCGGGCGACCGCGAGCCGCGCAACCCGAACCATCACCGCGCAATCCCGGCCCTGAGCACCGCTTTTTGGGACACATACCTGCACGGTGACACTGCTGCGAAACAATGGCTCACAGGCTCCGGTCCTGGCAATATACTTCAATCGAAAGACCGCTGGCACACCAAATAAGACGCCCATCAAGCCGGATGCAGGCGACGGCAAATAGCCGCGCCGTTGGCCATCGACAGTATGAAAAATCATTTGGGAACAAAACTGATTGCAACTGAATGCTGAATGCTTGTCGGACCAGATTAACTAACGGATAATAAAAGAAAATATTTCTGTCTAGTGATACTGTTTGGCAAGAGAGGGGAGATAGAAGACACATGCGATCAACAAAAATAGAAATCCGTTTTTCACGCTTGGGCAGCGGCATAGGTGGATTGATATTCGGCGGTGTCTGCTATCTGTCGCTGGATGCGGCATTCTTGGGAAATATCCGCATAGACATGAAACCGATATGGTTCTGGGTTGCCGCTGGCATATCTGAGTTTACAGCACTCTTCAATCTCAAAAATACCATTTTCCCCAACCTCATATTTGCTGCAGACAGCAGAGGACTCAGTATCGGACGCGGCGTTTTCTTCAATAGGGTTCGCCATATCCGATGGAACGAGTTGGTGAGGATTGAGGAGGGGACCATCAGAATTTTGATACGAAGAACGAACGTGCCGAATCTCCACAAAGAACTTCCTGCCATGAGGCTCGTATTTGATAAATCCACTGACTTGGGACACCTAGGGGGTACGAGCAGGCCCGCCCTGACCAGAAAAACAAATACCTAATTGCCGCGAAGCTTTTCCGTAAGCCTTTGCCTGACGCCATTGCAATTCTAAGAGAAATGAAAGAACGGTATTGATTTTCCCAAAAAAAGTAGATAGGAAGATAGGGGGGCGCCTTTTAGTGACCCGATCCCAGGACCCGTGTTATGGAAGGCATCATGCCCGCTGGTTATCCGGCAGCGTTCTAAGGATGGGCATCTATTTTGCCATGTTGTTTACCCTTTGGGCTTCGCTTTCAGCTACGCCCTAACGAGTCGGGGATACTCTGGCAAAGTGAGGCTTCGGCACCGAAAGATAGCAGTGAAAGCGATAAAAATAGTATTTTATGTATTCGTAGCCGGTGGGCTCGGGGGCCTTACGAACAGTATTGTAGTCTGGTCGTTGGGCGCATTGGGAGTTACGCCAGCTTTGGGTTTCGGCATGACGCCGGAACTGAATTTTGAATGGTTGCTCAGACGGGTTTTCGCCAGTGCGTTATGGGGGATCATCTTTTTGATTCCTGTTTATGAAGAAGCCCCCGTCAAAAAAGGCGCAGTTCTTAGCATACTGCCATGGCTATCAAGCGCTCTCATCGTTTTTCCTATGCGGATGGACGTCGGGTTTTTCGGCCTGGAGTTCGGTATCGGTACGCCCATATGGACCCTTTTTTTCGCGGCCATATGGGGGATGACGGGAACGCTTTTTTTATCCAAGTTTGCTCCAAGACCTGAGCCAAACCAGGGCCAGACGCAATGAGACGTATTCAAACACCACTGTAGCTAATCACACAAAATGGCTAACGAAGACAATGGAGCTGACGGCGGTAATGCACCCTGGAAAGTCTGGAAAAGATACACCGAAATCGCTTTTGGCATCTTTATGGACGACGGCAATATAATTAGCCATTTTGGTCTCCCATTTGAGTTTGATACCGGCTTGGCGTTCAATGCTTTTTAGGGTGCCAATCGGTATGTCTTTTTTCGGGTGTGGAACTGTGCCCCAACCCTTTTTGGATGGATGCTTAAACTGAATATGGAAACCGTTATTGAGGTTAAAGGTCTGACACGTAAGTTTAGTTCCTTGGTAGCAGTGGACCACGTGGAGTTCGAGGTTTACCAAGGCGAAATCTTCGGGTTTTTGGGTCCGAACGGGGCCGGCAAGACGACGACCGTCCGCATGCTCACCGGCGTGATCGATCCCACAGAAGGTACGGCTACCATACAAGGTCACGACATCCGAAACGAGCCGTTGCTTTCAAGAGCACACATCGCTGTCGTCCCCGAAGAGGCAAATGTATATTTAGATCTTTCTGTCTGGCAAAATCTTATGCTCATGGCAGAGTTACACGGTATTCCGCGACATCGATACCTTAAGGAAGCAGAGCGCCTGCTTGATGCACTCGGATTGGCGGAGAGAAAGAAACAGAAGTCCAGCAAGCTCTCCAAAGGTCTCCGGCAAAGGCTTATGCTCTGCGCTGCATTGGTAACGTTTCCGGAAGTCTTATTTCTCGACGAACCCACCAGTGGGCTGGACGTCCAGAGCGCAAGGCTGATACGCCAGATAGTGAGCGATTTGAACCAGAACGGCCTCACTGTGTTTTTGACCACGCATAACATGAGCGAGGCTGGCGAGATGTGCTCACGTGTAGCGATAATCGACAAAGCATGCATTGCGGCCATAGACACGCCAGAAAAGCTGCAGGCCACCATAAGTTCCCGCCAATACGTCGAAGTGCGTTTTGCGGGTGCCGGGCCTCAGCATAATGAGCTTGAGTCGCTGCCCGGTGTCTTGCAGATCGATACGGACAATCGCACTTTCCGTTTGTACACTCAGTTGCCGGGCCAAGTGGCGACCGAGGTCGTCCGATTGGCGGACAGCAGGGGATTGGAGATTACGGATCTCGGCAACCGCAAACCCAGTCTGGAGGATGTGTTTCTTCACCTCACGAGCGGACGTATGGAGAGGGACTTGCAATGACGCTTCAAAGGGAGAGGGCTCAGGGTTGGCGGCGGCAGTTACATGGTTCGCTGGTTATTCTGAAGAAGAATGCCCGCTTGTACTACCGGAAACCGCCGGTGCTGATCTTCGGGGTCCT
>JAJRVC010000703.1 GCA_024277475.1 Deltaproteobacteria bacterium | reverse complement strand
TGGACATAGGTGGCTATTAGGCATCCTGCAGTCTATTCTGATGGGGTTGTGGAAACACAATTGAAATTCAGAAGGTTACAGTATTTTTGAAAAAAATTGCAAATTTTTTAATCCTTATATCGGAATTTTAGTTACAAAAAAAGCAATGACTGTGCTGGAAAGACCAAAATGTTTGGCTATCACCCTTAAAGTAAACTTGATTTTTTGATCACAATCATTAACAATAACAGACTATGAATTCCAGCGAAATCATCCGAAAAGCAGTTGAAGTTCTGAAGATAGAGGCCGACGGCATTACAAATCTGGCCCAGCGGATAGATGAAAATTTTTCCGAGATGGTGGAGCTGATTTGCGATTCCAGCGGTCGCCTTATCATCAGCGGTATTGGAAAGTCGGGGATTGTGGGCCGGAAAATCGTTGCCACGCTGAACAGTACCGGGACCCGATCCCTGTTTCTGCATCCTGTTGAGGCAATGCACGGTGATCTAGGTCAGGTATCGGCAGGTGATATCTTCATTGCTTTATCCAAAAATGGGGAAACTGATGAGTTGAATATCCTGTTGCCAAGCATTCGCCGGATCGGTTGCAAAATTATTGCCTTTACCGGCAACAAGAATTCAACCCTGGCAAATTACAGCAACCTTGTCATCGACGTCGGCGTAGCATGCGAAGCCTGTCCTTTGGGACTGGCGCCCACAGCCAGCACCACCGCGCTTTTGGCTATGGGGGATGCCCTCGCCGTAGTGCTGTTGGAAAAGAAGCATTTTAAACAAAGTGATTTCAAAATGTTTCATCCCGGCGGGACTCTTGGTCAGCGGCTTTCCGGCAAGATATGGGATCTCATTCCCAGCGGAAAATCTCTTCCCCGGGTGGCCGATGGGACCTCGATAAAGGAAGCCGTAGAGGAGATTGAGCGTGGCGGTTTGGGAACAACCGCGGTGCTGAACCCACAAAACAAACTTAGCGGAATTATTACCGACGGAGATATCAGGCGCATGGTGGCCTCCGGCAAACGGATTTCAAAACTCACCGTCGAAGATGTCATGACTAAAGATCCATGCGCCCTGAAGGCGGATTCTCCCGCTTACGAAGCCCTGAACTTAATGGAACAACGCCAAATTACCGTGATCCCCATCACCAATTCCGCAGGAGAGGTTCAGGGAATTTTGCATCTGCACGACATATTGGGCAAAGGTGAGTTTAAATTCAACGGTACTTAATCCGGACGAGCCGGAACCAGATTGAAGATTGCAAATTGAATCTACAATATTCACTATTCAATTATTTAAGAGGTCCTTATGAATACCGATTCGATTAAGACGGAAATATCCACCCTGGGTGAAGCAAAAATATCCACACCGATTCAGAAAAAAACAGATGGAACTGAAGACATCAGTTTTGTTTCAGACGAAAGTCGGGTTATCATCGAAGTTGATGGCAACCGGATCAGACAAATGGTCGATCAATCACAACCTCTGCCGAGTTTTGAACTGGCCGGCCCCAGACGGCGTATATTTTTTGACCCGAGCAAATTAAAATGTGCCCTGGTGACTTGCGGTGGATTATGCCCTGGCCTGAATGACATCATTAGATCAGTTGTGCTGGAATTGCACTATGCCTATGGCGTTAGCAATATTTTCGGAATTCGTTACGGCCTTCAGGGATTTATTGCCGGTTACGGTCATGATTTGATTGATCTGACGCGTGAATTTGTGGTCAACATTCATGATCGGGGTGGAACAGTGCTCGGTTCCAGCAGAGGTCCCCAGGATATCGATGAAATTGTCGACAGCCTGGAAAGAATGAACATCGGCCTGCTCTTTATGATCGGAGGTGATGGAACCCTGACGGCTGCAAGTCGGATTACCGATACAATTGCCGGCAGAGGGTTGAAAATCGGAGTGGTCGGAGTCCCCAAAACCATCGACAACGATATCTACATGGTCTCCCGTTCGTTTGGTTTTGACACGGCTGTCGATGTAGCAACCAGCGCTATCATCAGCGCCAGCAATGAAGCCGAAGGCTACCCCAACGGCATCGGCCTGATAAAGCTAATGGGCCGAAATTCCGGATTTATTGCTTCAACGGCGGTTCTCGCCCAGCAGGATGTAAACTTTGTGCTCATTCCCGAAGTCGATTTCGACCTTGAAGGGCCCAACGGTCTGTTAACTGCGCTGGAAAAACGTCTTGCCGAAAGAAAACATGCCGTAATTGTGGTGGCCGAAGGCGCAGGTCAGAAGTTTTTTGAAAGTGAGAAGAATGAACGCGATGCTTCAGGAAACATCAAACTCAAAGACATCGGGATATACCTCAAAGAAGCCATCGGAGCTTTTTTTGCAGGCAAAGGTATTGATGTCTCCATAAAGTATATCGATCCGAGTTATATGATCAGGAGTCTTCCTGCCAATGCCAATGATCGCGTATTTTGCAACTTTTTAGGTCGCAACAGCGTTCATGCCGGAATGAGTGGTAGAACGGACATGTTGATCGGCCACTGGAACAACCAGTTTGTTCACGTTCCCATGAAATTGATCGCCGATAAAAGAAAAAAAGTGAACCCGAAAGGCAGCTTGTGGCGCAGCGCCCTTGAAGCCACCGGGCAGAGTTCATTGAAAAATAGCTGACTGGATATAGGTTGATAGGTTCTGGGTTCAACGTTCCGGGTTGAAAAACCCCTAAACAGCTCCTATAAACGGGCAATATCCGTTGTGAGTTGTTCTACCAACACTACCCTATTCCGCATCTTGATCAATAGGGCAAGCAAGGTCCATCGGATGTAACCCTTGAACCCTGATTTATAGCTAGTTTCCATCCATAAATGGCCCTTTTTTCTCTGAGCGGCGTTCTCCGCGGGTTTACGTCTGCGAAGTACGAAAAGTACGTCTCAACGTAAACCCTTGTGCGGCCTTGCTCAGAGAAAAAATTGC
>JAJRVC010000702.1 GCA_024277475.1 Deltaproteobacteria bacterium | reverse complement strand
CTTTATAATCACTAAAATTGATCTTCTGCCATATTTTGACTTCCCCGTCAACGAGGCCACGGCCGACGCCCTGGCCCTGAATCCAGACCTGCGGGTAATGGCGCTCTCCTCCGTCTCGGGCCAGGGCATGGAAGACTGGTTTGATTTCCTCCTTGAATTCACCAGATGAAGCCGCATTTTAGCGGCCCAATCCCAAAAATTCCTTGACAATGACCCCGCCCTTCAATATATTAGCGACTTCATTGTTGCCGGGATAGCTCAGTCGGTAGAGCAACGGACTGAAAATCCGTGTGTCCCTGGTTCAAATCCTGGTCCCGGCACCAACAATTACAGGCACTTAGCTCACTTGTGAGTTGAGTGCCTTTTTTTTTGTTGTGTGTGGTTCGTGTGAGACTTTTCTCTCGCAGCCTCATAATTCCGGATTGCCTGTTTCTCAGTTTCATTGAAACTGTGCAAATATATTTCCGTTGTTTTGCGGTTTTCATTATTTTGCTCCTGTTCTCGTATGGCCCTTCTTTCCAGCAATCCATCTTTTCTACTGAAATATCGATGCCAGAAGACCCACGGATGAGTATCTGCCCGATTTGCAAACCGTTCACTTAGGATGCGGTACAACTTTTGCGTCATCCATCCTTTTCTGGGAGTTAAATGTCCTCCGCTTTTCTTTCTTGTTTTTGGTTTTGAACCAGGTCTCGGTGTACCTGATCCCCCTTGAGGGTGAAGTCGTATCTCCACCCCTTGGAAATGACAATGGAATCATGATTTTAATAAATGTATACATTATTTTTTCATTGAAAATATTAATATAAAGATTAATATATTAATATAATTAATTAAGAAATAGGTTAATATTATGAAACCGCAGCACAAACTGTTAATTCGGGAACAACTTGAAACAACAATGGATAAGCTCTCCTGCCTGCGCGGCGTACAACGTCCTGCCAAAGGATGGTTGCGTGCTGTTCGTGAAGCGCTGGGAATGACAGGCAAGCAATTTGCCAGACGTTTAAACGTATCGCCCCCCAGGGTTTCAACACTTGAAAGAGATGAACTCAGCGGTAGCGTTACGCTTAACACCATGCGCCAGGCAGCTGAAGCCCTTGATTGTGTTTTTGTATATGCCGTTATCCCGCGTGAAAGCCTGACAAAGACTGTTCGCCGACGTGCTATATCTTTGGCCGATAAACGGCTGGCCAGGGTATCCCACTCCATGCTACTTGAGGCACAACAACTCACTGATGAAGAACAGAAGAGAATCATTGGTGCTGAAATAGAAAAATTGGTCCAAACCATGCCCAAAGAGCTCTGGGAGGAGCATAATGCAATTTGATTACCCACCAGGGGCAACACCTCTTGACAGGGACGAAGCTGAAGGATTGCTTCTTCCTCACATAACCAACCGGGGCGAACTTGATCGATGGGAACAGGACAACATTGTTGAGGCAGAAACATGGGCCTTTCGGCGTAAACCTGCCGATCTTCTCAGCGAAGCATATTCCTGCCGGCTCCATAAACGAATGTTTGGCAATGTCTGGCGATGGGCCGGTACATTCCGCAGCAGTGATAAAAATATCGGCGTGGACTACTGGTCCATTGCTCCGTCCCTGAAAAACCTGCTGGAAGATGTGAAAATATGGATTGAGCAGTCGGTATATTCTCCGGATGACATTGCAGCCCATTTCCACCACCGCCTGGTAGCTATTCATTTGTTTGCCAACGGCAATGGACGTCATGCCCGGCTTATGGCTGACCTTCTTCTTGTCCATATTTTGAACCGTCCCTGTTTTACATGGGGTAGTGAGAATATGGCAGAAGCCGGTACCTGTCGAGAGCAATATATTCAAGCTCTTCAAGCAGCAGACCGGCATGATTATGCCCCCTTGCTGAAGTTTGTTCGATCTTGAATTGGTCATATTTTCTTCCCACCCAGTTTCCTGATCTCCAATTCCTTTTCCTCGGAAATTGCCCCCTCAGAAACAGGGTAAAACTTTTGAGCAGATAGGAGCAGCAGGGCGTTCATGGAGCGCTGACGAATCATGTTCTGCCATTCGAAAAATACAATTAACAATGTTTCGCTGTTCACAATTAGACTCCCTGCCAGATCTCGATTTAAACTGCGGCTGAGGTCTATCCACGGCCATCCACTGAAAGCGTTTCCGGCAGGTATCTCGGTTATTCCGTACCGAGCAGACGGCTTTCACTAACAAGATAGCCGTGTGCCTGCAGCAGGCGGTAGAGTTTGCTGAGGTCAGGCAGTTCAACGGCAATCCGGAGTCCTTCAACTTTTAAAACAAGTGCTGATATCTCAGGGTCAGAGGTGAGAATACGTAAGAGTTCTTGATTCGGTTCCACTTTGAATACCGCGACTGCCGGCTCAACGGTTAATGGATTGATTTTCCCCAGGGCTGACTTAAAAAAATCACGCCATATCCTGGGAACTGTTTGTGATATGATTTTTTTAAAAAGGGTGATTTTCTTCTTAACATCCTGTTTGCTCCGGCAGTTTTTCAGGAGAGACGCATAGGTCAGCATGTAGCGCCCGGTGCCAATCGGCTCCAAAATCTTTCGCAAACTAAGATCGGTTAAAGGGTCGCTGCCTTCCATGATTAACAGCAGCCTTGTTGTATCCAGGTGCAATCGGTATTTTGCTTTTTTCTGAATATCCGCGCTGAATTTTTTTGTCTTATCTGCAACATAGGCCCCCAATTTGGTGAGTTGAACCATTTGCAAGCCGTCATACTCTGAAAGATATTCGCGGTTCATCCGCTTGAAATCCAGGTTCGTCGGATAGTTATAGCCAATCTCTACGAGTCCAAGGGCGGCGGCCAGAAAGAAAAAAGATTTGAGCAGCGGCAGACAGACAACCTGATTCACATTTGTTGAATTGACACTCTCCCACTCATCCCAATGGCCATACTGGCTTTCCGTATAATGACGAAATTCAAGATTCATCAGGTTAAATTCCATAAGATTCAGGCGTCGAAGCCCGGTGAACGTCTGGATGTCCAGCAGGGATGTCCAGCCCGTTGCCGGCAGTTTTTTGAGGAGCAGCAGGAGGTTATTTTTGATATTTGCCGCATGGTTATCGTCGTGATAATAATACCTGTTGGACACTACTTTGAGGTGGTTAAGGAATTTACCTGTAAAAGTAAAATTGTTGTTTTGGCGCCATTGGTAGAAGATTTCACGTATGACATCTTGAGGCTGAGTTACAGACTCAGTGCCTTGCCGGTTAATTGCCAGCAGGAAGGCGGCCAGCATGCTGCTTTTCAACAGTTTCAGCTGACTGACATCACTGTCTGGATAGAATTCCTTTGATCCCGAAATCTTGCGCAGATCACGCAATCCCTTGGCGGCCGCCTGGCCGTTCTTTTTGAGAGTGAGGCCGCCAAGGTTAATAAATTTGATCATCCGGGGAATCTCGTTCAGGGCAGACAGCTCACCGCTATAGATAAAGTCCGTTTCAGGTTTGCGTTTAAGAGGGGTGAGATAGTATGCGGCCGGTTTTGGCAGACATTTACGAAAAACTT
>JAJRVC010000701.1 GCA_024277475.1 Deltaproteobacteria bacterium | reverse complement strand
CTGCAGGATGCAATTTCCGACGATGTACGACTATGGCGAAGGGCACCTGGCACGCTGTCCGGTGCTTTTTGAAGAAGATTCGGGGGATGACTGTCAGGCTGAGGTGGATAAAAAGGTGTAAGAAAATTAAGTTTTCAGGTGTCAGGTTTCGGGTGTCAGCCAATCCGCTGGCAGCTGAAGCCGCCAGTTTGATCGAAAAAAACGATGGTATTAAATCCCAAATTGAGTGAAAAGGCTTTCTACAAGGATGAAGCCAGAACTCCCTTGATAGAAGCTGGTTGGGAGTTTTTCAACCCGGAACGTTGAACCTTGAACCTCTTAACCTTGAACTAATATATGAATCGAATTGAGACTCATAATCCAAGTATCCTTCGCGTCGATGGTTTAAAAAAATACTTCCCTATACGTAGGGGATTTTTTCAACGCGTTGCAGGCTGGATGAAGGCCGTTGAAGAAGTATCGTTCCAGATCGGGAAAGCCAAAACCCTTGGATTGGTGGGAGAAAGCGGTTGCGGGAAAACCACCGTAGCCCGGTTGATCCTCAAGTTGTTAGACGCGGACGAGGGCAAAATCATCTTCAAAGGACAGGATATTGCGAACCTTGCCGAAAAAGAGATGAAACCCTTTCGCAAGGAAATACAGATCATTTTTCAGGACCCTTACGGTTCCCTGAACCCCAGAATGACTGTCGGCCAAACACTCTCGGAAGGACTTCAGATAGCCGGTAACCATCAGGGCACTGAACGAAACGAACGGCTGGAACGGCTCCTGGAAACGGTCGGGATGTCTCCACGAAGCATCGATCGATATCCCCATGAATTCAGCGGTGGGCAACGCCAGCGCATCGGCATCGCACGGGCTTTGAGTGTCGAACCCTCGCTGATCGTTTGTGATGAGCCCGTTTCTGCATTGGATGTTTCCATCCAGGCCCAGATTATTAATCTGTTGAAGGACTTGCAGGACCAGCTGGGTTTAAGCTACCTTTTTATATCCCACGACCTGAACGTTGTGGGATATCTCTGTAATGATGTTGCGGTCATGTACAGAGGGCGCATAATGGAATATGCACCGACGGACGAGCTTTTCGACAACCCGGCTCATCCTTACACGCATTTGCTGCTTTCAGCCGCTCCTGATGCCTCAATAGAGGAAAAGTATCCGATGATTGAGGTGGAAGAAGAAGTGCCGGAAAGCTTAACTGAACCCGTTGGATGCAGCTTCCGACAAAAGTGCCCTTTGAATGAAGCCCGCTGCCGCGACACTGAACATGAGTTCATAAAAGTCGCTGAAAATCACTGGGTCCGGTGCTGGAAAGTTGCAAAAAACAGGGATACAATAACGGAACCGTACACAGGTTCAGGATCGTCGCAAAGTGTACCAAACGAACTTGAATACCCCTAAAGAAGAACTTGAACAAAGAATCTTTAACCTGCAAAAATATCTTGAAAAAGAAAATATTGATGGTGCATTGATTTTGCAGCGAGTCGATTTATTCTATTTCACCGGCACCATCCAGCAGGCCCACCTTTTCATTCCGGCCAAAGGTGAGCCGGTATTAATGGTACGCAAAAGCTTTGAACGCGCCAAAGCAGAATCCTCCATCAAACAGATCCTGAATCTGGACCGCCCCTCGAATATTCCGAAGATTTTAAATGCAAAAGGACATGCCCTGCCCGCGACCCTGGGGATGGAGCTCGATGTCCT
Organism: Deltaproteobacteria bacterium; assembly: GCA_024277475.1. The sequence continues at coordinate 16,574 of JAJRVC010000701.1, read as the reverse complement.
GCCAACCAATATGTTTTTCAGTTTTCAAAGCATTTTTAAAAACTCTGTCATAGTTGACATATCCCATGCTGTTCGCTTGATTCGTGCTGTTAAATCTCCATACGAAATAAACATTATGCGTCGGGCCGCCGAATTATCGGACCAGGTTGCCGATTGGGTGCCGCACATTCTGCGTGAGGGAATGAGCGAGCTTGAACTCGCAGGTAAAATAGAAGCGGAAGCAAGGAGACTGGGGCACCAGGGAGTGCTTAGAATGCGTCTCTGGGGAAGTGAAATGTTTTATGGACATCTGCTCTCCGGCGCTGCGGGTGCGGTGCCCAGCTTTCTGTCATCTCCAACCGGGGGCGTCGGCGCCAGTCCGGCTGTGGCCCAGGGCCCCGGCTTTAAAACCATTCAACGGCACGAACCGGTGCTGGTCGACTATATCTTTTCAAACAACGGCTATCTCTCGGATCACAGCCGTATTTTTTCCCTCGGCCCTCTATCTACTGAACTAATGGACGGTCATGCCGCCATGTTGGAAGTCCAGCAGCTGGTCAAAAAACTGGTAAAACCAGGCGTGAAATCAGGTGAAATTTACAATCAAGCCCTTGAAAAAACAAAAAATCTCGGGTATGCCGACCATTTCATGGGAATCGGAAATGAAAGCGTCCGCTTTCTCGGCCATGGCATCGGGCTGGAAGTGGATGAATATCCTTTTCTGGCAGCGGGCCAGCAGCTTGAATTGCAGGCTGGTATGACCATCGCACTGGAACCGAAACTGATCTTTGCCGGCAAAGGGGTTGTGGGCATTGAAAATACCCATGTGGTGACCGAAGATGGGTTGGAGCAATTGGGCAAGTTTCCGGATGATGTGATCGTGATTTAACACATAAGGAATCCCTGCGAGGACTGCGATTACTATTATTCTATGAATGGGGACACCCTTCCAGGGCTTTAAATAGAGTACAATGGGAAATGCAATGATGGCTGAAATTCCATAACGGAGGGCGGCGATATCAAAAATGGGTAGCCTGGATTCCACACCTATCTTACTGATGACCAACCATCCGGATCAGATAAACACAACAACGATTGCTGCCGACAGGCCCATAAAAAAGCTTGGAGTGGTTTTAGGGGTGTCTGAAAGCAGCGTATTCGATGATTTTAGAGATTTTGTATCAGGGGGCATTGAGATTCCAGTTTTCAGATGAAGTTTCTTTTTATCAATCGCTTAGCTGTTTAGACAAATGATCCGTATTTCGTCATTCGGAGTTCAGACTTAATGCTTCGATTCGCCTTTACAGTGACATATAATTCCGGCTTGTCCGGCTTAGGAGGCTAAAAAAACCATGAAACCCGATATTCACCCCCGACAATTGCGCCAACATATCCGTGACCGCAAGTGGACCAGCCCCACATCCGGCGTCGCATCAGGCTATCTGCAGGCCAATCTGGTGATGCTGCCGGCCGAAGAAGCCTTCAACTTCCTGCTGTTTTGTGTCCGCAACCCCAAGCCCTGCCCAATTTTAGATGTACTGGAACCCGGTCGGATCGAGCCGATTATCGCCCCCGGCGCCGATTTGCGCACGGATCTTCCCCGTTATAAAATTTTTGAAAAAGGAGAATTCAAAACCGAGCTTGAAGATGTGTCCGACTATTTTAATGAAAATATGGTCAGTTTTCTGCTGGGCTGCAGTTTTTCATTTGAAAATGCCCTGCTGGCTGCCGGTTTGCCTATCCGAAATATAGAGGAAGGCAAAAACGTCTCGATGTATATTACCACCAAACGCTGCACCCCAGCCGGCCGGTTTTCCGCACCGCTGGTGGTGACCATGCGGCCGATGGCTCCGGATCAGGCCATCAGGGCCGTCCAGGTGACCACCCGTTTCCATCTCACCCATGGCGCACCGGTTCATCTGGGAGATCCTAAAAAAATCGGTATCCGCAAACTGGCCGCGCCGGATTTTGGCGATCCGGTGACGATTCAGCCCGGAGAAATCCCCGTGTTCTGGGCCTGCGGCGTGACGTCCCAACTGGCGGCCACTTCTGCACCACTGTCCCGGGTGATCACCCATGCCCCCGGCTACATGTTTGTTTCAGATTTGAGAGATGAGGATCTGACGATACTATAGGCAATTATAAACCTACAAATCCTATTCAATTTCCATATGTCCAAGTTTTTGGGCTTTAGGAAGAAATTGAATGGAGTTTTTGGGTAAATTTTCTAAAAATATAACAAGGCACCATTTTGATAAATCATCTAAAAAAACCATAGACGGCACGAAGATAGCGTCAACTTTCAAAGAGCTCCTCAAGAAATTAGCTGTTGATCCGGCTACCCGTTTATCCTTAAAACAATAAGGTGCATCAGTTAAAGACAGGGCGTTGCAAACCTTGAGATCGCACAAATTTAGCGTTCTATTTAATTTAACGGTGAACCGCCAGATTTGGCGTCGTTGAATTTTTTTGGCAAGAGCTTGCGATCGATTATCTAAAAAATGTCTGGAAAATTCACCTATCGCAACACTTTTGTCTTTTGCAAGATAAAGTGTCGGTTCTCCCTGCACATTCCATCGATTGTTTCTTGATAATACACAATAACTGAAATCGTACACGTTAGCGTTGGCAATATCCGGGATGTGTCTAATCGCATAACCATCCCAGGATTTGATTAAACCTATTAGGCTCAACCTCCCAGACCCTCATAATCAGCTGCCAGTGCGCTCAAGACAGCATCGTAATCACCGATAAAAAGCATATCGTATGCAGTTTTGTTTCCAAACTCAGGAAGTGGGGTTGAAAAAAATTCACTTAAACCCTCAGGGGTATAAACCTTTATTCCAAGATCAATAATTTCTTGCAGGCGAGCAAGGCGTTCTTTCTGTTCCTGCCGCTCTGGCCCGGAATTGGATTTTTCCCACCTAGCCACCGTACGGGAGCTGACCTTTAAAAGACGCGCCACTTGCTCTTGGGAAATAGGTAAAGCATTTCGCACAAGATGCAAAAGCGCTGTCGAATGGAGGCCCTCTAATCTGGTTTTTGGGGCTTTCGAGTTGCGGGCATGAGTTTTAAGATTTAATGCAGTCATGATCCACCTCTTATTTCTATCGTTGCAAATATATTAGTAATTATCATGACAAATGTCAAGACATAGTATCATTTTAAACATAGCCTTTCGTTTCATCTGGATTTTAAAGCGAGTGTCCCCAGACCTTTGCCATTCGTTACACAATTTTAAATTGAATCAAAACCGCAAGTCCAAACAGTTTTTTCAGGCTTTGCTAAAACACCCGAGAGTCGCTGCCTTAATTTGGGAATCCGGGGATTTGGCAAATAAATGGCTTACAAAAAATCCCGCACCTGAAAGAGCCGCTCAGGATTGTCCAGGTGAGAGAGGAGAATTTTGTCGGCAAGGATTAAAGGGCGACCCAGCCTCTTCCTGACAACCTGAAGATTTTGAGCCATGGTTTCATATACCTTTGCTGATGATCGCTGATTTATATCAATTCATAAGCCACCGGCATCGATCAGATTTGCACCCGTCAAGCATGCCCCCGCGGTAACGGTAGAACCTTTCAAATTTTCATCCCGACAGGTTGGGGTGGCTTATGAATTGAGTAAATCTTAATCATCATTCAAAGAGCTTCTCAAAAAATTAGCTGTAGATAAGGGGCGAATACGGCGGATCAGCTAACCACGATTTTTTCACCTGTGTCGGCAATTACCTCGCCGATGACGGCGGCCCGGGCAATGCCGTTTTCCCTCAGCCGTTCGGTGAATTCTGCGGCCTGCCTGGGGGCGACGGCGATCAGCAGGCCGCCGGAAGTCTGGGGATCAAAGAGTATGTCCCGAACGATCGGATCCAGGCCGGCGGAAAAATCGATCATATCCTTTCTGAACTCCCGGTTTTTGTGCAGCCCCCCGGGCACCAGGCCCATACCGGCATACTCCCGTGCTTCATTGATGATTGGAATCTGATCGGCGTCAAGAACAACCCCAAAACCGGTGCCGACGATCATTTCTGCCATATGCCCCAGCAGACCAAAACCGGTGATGTCGGTACAGGCATGCACGGCAAAATCGGCCATCACCCCGGCGGCCTTGCAGTTCAGCGTTGCCATCAGGTCGGTGACCGCTTTGATGACCCCGTCAGGCGCGGCTCCTCTCTTGATAGCAGTATTGATAATGCCTACCCCCAACGGTTTGGTAAGGATAAGCCGGTCTCCGGCAGTCAGGCCCTGCTTGGTGAGCACCCGGTCCGGATGGATGAAGCCGGTTACCGACAATCCGTATTTCAACTCGCTGTCCTCGACGCTGTGACCACCCACCAGCACCACCCCGGCTTCCTTCAGTTTGTCGATCCCGCCCTCCAGGATATGGCGCAGAATTTTGATGTCCATAGTTTTCAGCGGAAAGGCCACCAAATTCATGGCCGTTTTCGGGATCCCGCCCATGGCGTAGATATCACTCAAGGCGTTGGCCGCGGCGATCATGCCGAACCAATAAGGATCGTCTACGATGGGAGTGAAAAAATCAACAGTCTGAATCAGGGCCAGCTCCGACGAGACGCGGTACACGCCGGCATCATCGGGGTTTTCAAGACCCACGATCAGGTCGGGATCGGAAGGAAAAGAAAGTCCGTAAAGTGCTTGTTCCAGGGCCCCTGGAGGAAGCTTGGAGGCTCAACCCGAGCCGCTGACCGTGGTGGTCAGCCGTGGTGTTCCGAATTCTTTCATGGTTTGCATGAGATTTCCTTATTATTTTGTCTGCGCCACTATTCAGTTTCGCAGCGAAACCGGTAGCTGAAGCTGTCGGAGCCGAGCCAGTCCAGCGCTTTAGCACCGACCTCGGCGCAAGGGTACCCAAAGCTGTTCAGCGGCTGTCCGGACTGGGCCGGATCGAGCGCTTTTATTAAATCAAAATAGTTTGTTTGTCAAATCGATAATTTATATTTACCTTTCAATGTATATTGAAAAAAAGAATGCCTTTTCGTATATTCTTTGCGCAAGTGAGGGGATTGCACTGATTATTGGTGTTATTTTCGTCAAGTTGAGCTATCAAAATGGAAAATTTTTCCATCACCATGTTAAAACCCCTCTCTGGCTCACTCATGCTTCAGTGCTGTTTCATTTCTGATTTCGCCTTGACAAGCCTATAGTGAATTCACTATAGTTTTCGAACTTAAATCAGAGTCGCCAATCTGTCAAACCGGTTTGAATCTGAATTCTCACATATCTGTGTGTCCAATGCTCTGAACTGTACGGGCCAGCAATCGCGAGACGTTTTAATCCACCCCATTACCAAAAGGAGGAGAACCAATGAGGGCAATACTAAAGTGCGGATTTTTTGTATTGAGCATGGTACTGATTATCGGGCTCGTTATCCCGGTGGGTGCTTTAGCTGTAAAAGAAATCAAAATCGGCGTCATTTATCCCTTGACCGGCGGAGCCGCAGCGGCCGGCCGTGAGCTTCGCGCCGGCGCGGAGCTGGCGGCGGAAATCGCAAACAATGCCATGCCCGACATCGACATGACTATGGCTAAAAACGCCGGTATCAAAAGTCTGGGGGGGGCTAAGATCAAGCTCATTTTCAAAGATCATGAAGGCAATCCTACCCTGGGTGCAGACCTCGCCAAAAAACTGATCCTGGACGACAAGGTTGATGGAATTTTAGGCTGCTACTTCAGTTCGGTCACCAAAACCGTCAGTGCCGTGGCCGAGCAGTACGGTATTCCCATGATCAACGGAACTTCCACCTCACCGGCCCTGACAAAACGCGGCTTCAAATGGTTCTGGCGCACAACCCCGCACGATGTGTGGTTTACCAAAGATCTCTTTGAGTTGCTAAAAGGCCTGACCGAGGGCAAGGTAAAAGGCGTCAAAGCGGTTGCGAAAAAAGATATTAAAAACATAGCATCAGCCTGTGAAAACAGCGAGTGGGGATCTTTCGTATCTGAGCTTATTAAGGAATTTGCAGGCAAATATGATTTTAATTTACGCAAATCGATGTTGTATTCAGCTAAAGCGCCGGACCTTTCCAGCGAAGTCCGCTCCTTAAAAGCGGCCCGACCGGATGTGATGCTGTTCGCCTCTTATACATCGGATGCCATCCTGATGGTTAAGACTTTAAAAGCGCAAAAAGTGGCTGCCAAAATTATCTGGGGCCAGGATGCCGGATTTGAAAAACCCGAATTCCGCAGTACCCTCGGCGATAACATAGAAGGTATTCTGACACGAACCGTGTTCCTGCCTCAAGTGGTTCAATTAAAGAAAGTGGCCGGCCAGGTCAATGCATTATATAAAGCCAAAACCAAAAACGATCTGGGCGGCGCTTCGGCCCGGGCCTTTACCGGCTTACAAACCTGGGTGCACGTGCTTGAAAAAGCAGGCTCGACCAAACCGGCCGATATCCAGCGCACGGCCAACGCCATCGAAATTCCGGGTAAAGAACTGGTCGTTCCCTGGGCGGGAATAAAATTTGCCACAACCGGTGATGAGATGGGCCAGAATGTTCTTGGATCCGGCCTTATCGGCCAATATCAAAAAGGTGCGGACGGCAAAATCGGCCTGCAGATCGTCTATCCTTTTGATGTCGCTTCAGCCGACATGATCTTTCCCTTCTCACAATTTTAGACGACAGTTATGTTTAAACCCATCACCCATCCCTCTGCTGAGAATCAGAGGGATGGGAGACAAATGATTGTATATTTTCTGATTGTATATTGAATGTTTGTGGCATGCTGTCGATTTAAAAAAGACAGAGTATAGCGATTCATTAAATATTCAATGTTCAATCGTCAGTATTCAATTTGGTTCCGGCTCGTCCGGATTAGGTTGTTATGGATATTCTGGTAAGCTCCATTGTTGCCGGTCTGCTGATCGGCATGCTTTTTGCGCTGGTGGCGTTAGGCCTGACAATTATCTTCGGGTTAATGGATATTGTGAATTTTGCCCATGGCGAATTTCTTATGGTGGGTATGTACACCGGCCTGTTGACAGCCCAGGCCACCGGTTTGGACCCGCTATTTACGTTGCCGGTTGCGGCTGTAGTGGGGTTTTTGCTGGGAATTACCTGCTATTTTGGGTTTATTAAATTTCTGCTCAGAGGCCCCATGATCGCTCAACTGCTTGGTACCTTTGGCCTGATGCTTTTCTTAAGGAATCTGGCCCTGCTGATTTTCGGATCTGAAGACCGGGCCATTCATCAGGGGGTACTGGTTGGTAAAAGTATAGAAATCGGGATGGGCGTTATTATTTCAGCCACCAAGATGGCCGCCGCCGGCCTGTCCGTAGTTTCCTTTTTAGCCGTGTGGCTGCTCATGAACCACACCAAAATCGGTAAAGCCCTTACGGCCACAGCCCTAAATAGTCAGGCGGCACGCTACATGGGCATTCCCACCGAGCGAATGAACGCCCTGGCCTGGGGTGTCGGCTGTGCCACAGTGACCGTTGCCGGTGCACTTCTGGTAAACTTCTGGTCGGTTAACCCATTTATCGGATTACTGTTCACCATGATTGCCTTTGCCATCGTGGCACTGGGCGGCTTCGGCAGTGTACCCGGCGCATTTTTTGCCGGACTGGTAGTGGGTATGATAACCGAAATCGCAGGTTTTTGGGATTTTTTCACCTATACTCTGAACTGGGAATGGATGGCGGATGTCCCCATGACGTCGCTTAAGTATATGTGGGTATATCTGGCTTATTTTCTAATCATGGTGTTTCGACCCCGGGGATTGTTTGGATGGAAACACTAAGAAGCGCCTTTGATTTTTCAGACTTTCCGCGCAGCGATCTGATGATTGTCGGGGCCGTGCTGGTCTATCTTTTAACCTTTCCGCTATTTCCGTTTTCCGCCTTTGCCATGGCCACCATGATTCAGTTTCTGATGTTCTCCATTTACGGCATGGGCTGGAATACCATCGGCGGGTACGGCGGTCAGGTTGATCTCGGCAAGGCCCAGTATGTGGGTATTGGCGCTTATACAACGGCGGTGATGCTCATCCGCTGGGATATCCCTTTCTGGGTATCCATGCCTATCGGGGTTTTCCTGTCAGTGGGCTGGTCCTTTATTATCGGCTATCCCCTCTTCCGGCTCAAAGGCCACTATTTCGCCATCGCCACCATCGCGACTTCCCTGGTGCTCAAAAATCTATTTGAAATATGGGGTTTTGTGGGCGCTGCCAGAGGTCTGGAAATATCTCCTATCAAATACCATCCGCCGGATTTCCTTCGGCTGATTTTTAAAGAAGATGTCTATTATTATTATGTCATCCTGGGAATTTTTCTGTTTGGAATCCTTTACATCAACTGGTTTCGCAAATCACGGTTGGGATTTCAGCTACGTTCCATCAAGGATAACGAGGATGTCGCCCGGTCTCTGGGCATCAACGTGCACTGGGCCAAGATCAAAACCTATGCCATTGCCACGGCCTTTGTCAGTGTGGTAGGTTCCTTCCACGCATGCTATATTAAGGCTATCGAGCCGGAGGATACCATGAGTCTGGACATTTCCATCCTGATTGCGTTGATGGCCATGCTGGGAGGCGCCGGTTCCTTATGGGGCCCCATCATCGGAGCCGGGGTTCTGATTCCGCTCAAGAGTTATCTCAAGGAATGGCTGGGGGCCACAGCCGGCCTGGTCGGCATTGACCTGATCCTTTACGCGTTGATTATTATGATAATATCCGCGTTTGAACCCCGTGGTATCTGGGGAATCGTCCAAAAAATGCGGCGGAGGAAGCGAAGTTGACGGCATTGCTCGAAGTTCAGCAGGTAACCAAGAATTTTGGTGGATTGCGGGCCAACGATGATATTTCCTTTACCCTCGAAAAGGGTAAGCTTTTAGGCCTCATCGGTCCCAACGGCGCCGGCAAGACGACGCTGTTTAACTGCATCTCCGGCCTGCACCCGGTTACCTCCGGCCGGATCGTTTTCGATGGTACCGACATAACACGTTTAAAAGCCTATGAGGTAGCCAGACTCGGTCTGGCGCGCACTTTTCAGGTATACGCCGCCGCTGGAGATCTTACGGTTGCAGAAAATGTGAGGGTCGGCTGTTTCATGCGAACCGGCTCCCGGCTGAAGGCCAAATCCCGCGCCGATGAAATTATAACCTATCTGAACCTGCAGGATCTCTGCGAATACCAGGTCAGTGAATTGCCGGTAGCAGCCCAAAAACGGGTAACCATGGCCACCGCCCTGGGTTCTGATCCCAAACTGCTATTGCTCGACGAAGTGGCGGCCGGTCTGAACCCCGGTGAGGTTGAAGAAATTATGGCCAGTATCAGACACGTCCATCATGAACTTGGAGTGACGGTGGTCCTCATCGAACATGTAATGCAACTGGTAATGAAGGTCAGTGACCGGGTCATCGTGCTGGATTACGGCCGGAAAATTGCCGAAGGCAATCCCGCCGACATTGCCAAGGATCCTGCAGTCATTAAGGCTTATCTGGGGGAACGATATGTTAGGGAACACAGTTTAGCGAGGGATGAGGGACGAAAGAAGAGGGACGAAGGAAGAAGGACGAGGAAAGAAGGATGATGGACGATGGACGAGCACCCAGTACCCATCGGTTGTAACCTTTGAACCCTGAACCCTGAACCCTGAACCTTGAACCCCTGAACCTTGAACCCTGAACTCTGAACCTTGAACCCTGAACCCTGAACCTTGAACCCTGAACCTTTGAACCCTGAACTCTGAACCCTGAACCCTGAACCGCGAAGCACTAAGGTAATTCATGACTGATAAAATCCTTGAAATCGAAAATATCAAGGTCCGTTATTCCGGTCTGCCGATACTGCAGGGAATTTCTTTAAACGTAAATTCCGGAGAAACTGCCTGTGTTGTCGGTTCCAACGGTGCGGGGAAATCAACGCTGTTGCGCGCCGTGATGGGAACCCAGCCCGCCTTTGAAGGCCGTATCCTGTTTAAGGGCCGGGAGATTCAAACGTTGCGCACGGAAGAAATTGTCCGCATGGGAATTGTTTACGTACCGGAAGAAAAAATGCTCTTCGGGCCCTTATCCGTTGAAGAAAATCTCTTTCTGGGAGCCTACATTCTCAGTGACGTGCAACAAGTACAACAAAATCTTGAATTCGTTTACACCCTCTTTCCGAAATTGAAAGAACGGCAAAACCAGCCGACCTCCACCCTGTCCGGCGGCGAGCAGCAAATGGTGGCCATCGGTCGCGGTTTGATGTCCGGACCTGAAATCCTGATGTTGGACGAACCTTCATTAGGCCTGGCCCCGCTTCTAGTGGACGAGGTATTAGACACGGTCCGCAAACTCAAGGAAAAAGGCATCACCATCCTGCTGGTGGAACAAAATGTACGCGAAGCCCTGGACCTGGCCGACCGGGGATACGTCCTGCAGACCGGCCGAATTGTAGGCCAGGGCAGCGGCAAAGAGCTTCTTGAAAGTGATATGTTCCGGGAAGCCTTTTTAGGAATTTGATCGGCATCTGTCCGGCCTTTTCCATTGACTTAAACATACCATGTGATATGACCATCAACACCTTATGATAGAAGATATATCGGGACACCGCCCTGTTCCCCGTCTTCTGATTTTTCTGAATTTACCGGCTGACCCGTAAAGGAGATCGGATGCTGCTTCAGGTTATATTCAGCGGTCTTGCCACAGGCAGTATTTACGCCCTTGTAGCTCTGGGACTGGCCTTAATATACAGCACGACGGAACATGTGAACTTCGCCCAGGGCGAAATGTCCATGATCTCGGCTTTTATCGGCTTCACTTTTTTCAATCTCATGGGTTTATCTCTTCCTTTGGCCATTGTACTGACCCTCATCATTTCGGCAGTTTTAGGAATAATTGTGGAGCGGCTGATTATCCGACCTGCCATGCGCGCACCCCATTTCAATATTTTCATCATTACACTGGGTTTGTCGATTGTCATGAAAAGTGCGGCCGGCTTTATCTGGAGCCACAATGACTATCCCTACCCCAGTATTTTCCCGGATGAAACCATTACCATTGGAACCGCAACAATTGATTTGATCGGCCTTGGGAACATCGCAACGACGGTTGTGCTCATGCTGGTACTCTATATTTTCTTTAAATACACCCGTTACGGGACGGCCATGCGGGCGGTAAGTGAAAGTCAAAATGCATCGCTGCTTATGGGCGTTAACGTCAATCAATCCTTTGCGGTAACGTGGGCCATCAGTTTTTTAGTGGCCGCGGTCGCAGGTATCCTTATGGCGCCCGTGTTTTTTTTGAGCACACACATGGGTGTGGTGGTTATCAACGGCTTTGCGGCAGCCATATTGGGCGGATGGGGCAGCATACCGGGTGCCATCATCGGCGGCCTGCTCCTAGGTGTCATCGACAATCTGGCCCCGCTATATCTTCCCTCCCAGGTTAAAAACATCGTCCCCTTCATGATAATTTTCATCGTGCTGGTTATCCGGCCCAGGGGGATCATGGGAGTGGAGCGCTTTATCCGGGTTTAGACAGGTATTTTTTTAAATGCAGCCATCGGGAAATTTTAAAATACTGAGCTGGGCAGCCGTTGGAGTCACACTGCTGGTTTTGCCCCTCTTTTTGGGTAAATACTACACTTTCCTCCTCAGCCTTCTGGCGGTTTATGCCCTGGTCTCGCTGGGTTTAAACCTCCTGATGGGATACACCGGCCAGATCGCTGCCGGGCATGCCGGATTTCTGGCTCTGGGGGCGTATTTTACCGCCATCGCCGGCACCCTGGTGGAATGGCTCCCCTGTCCCGTAATCCTACTGCTGGCGGGTCTGTTTACCGGGATTATTGGATTCATTTTGGGAATACCTATCTTAAGATTGAAAGGTTTCTATATTGCCATGGCAACCATGGCATTCGGTGTCGTGATCAGTGAGGTTATCCTGCAGTGGAGTTCTTTAACGGGTGGGGATGATGGATTTAACGTTCCAACCGCCACCATCGCCGGTTTCGCCTTCGACAACGATCTCAGGCTGTATTATCTGGTCATTTCAGTGACGATTGTTCTGACAATTTTGGCAAAAAATCTGGTAAACGGCTATATTGGCCGCGCCTTTATCGCATTGCGGGAAAGCGAAATTGCCGCCCAGACCATCGGTATCGACCTAGCCAAATATAAAACCATAGCGTTTGCTGTCAGCGCTTTTTATACCGGTGTTGCCGGGGGGTTGTTCGCTTATCTGATTACCTTCCTTTCGCCGGATGCCTTCACCTTGGAATTGTCCATGGATTTCATCGCCATGATCGTTATCGGCGGCATGGCTTCAATATTGGGTTCCATCATCGGCGCCGTCATCCTCACCGGCATGCAGCAGGTATTGGCCGGACTGCTGGATCTTCAAATCTTTATCTTTGGCATCTCTCTGATCGTGTTTATGATCTTCATGCCCCGGGGAATCAGCGGAATGATCTATGATTTCAAGGAAAGATTTTTCAAGCCTGAATAGAGAATGTATTCTGTCTGTTTTAAAAAGATTTAGCGAAGCGTTTCCTTCCTTCGATATTCAATATTCGATGCTTACAGTCCGCCTTTGGAGGATTCTGCGGTTCGCTGTTCCAACTATGTGTAGTTTAATATGAGGGAAAGTGAGTGCTGAACACTGAAAATTATAACTTGCTCAATCGCTTTTAGATGCCTTAACTGCCCCGCGGGGCCATTTTTTCCGAGCGCAGTCTCGGAAAAATCTTTGTGCTTTAGTGGCTGAACTATTACAAACCATTTTGAAAGGAGGACATTATGATGAATCGTTTTAGAAAATTTTCGGTGCTGGGAGCAATTCTCCTGGTGATTTTTATTTTCACGGTAAACAGCGCTTTCGCCGAAGTCGGTGTGACGGACACTTCGGTCCTTGTGGGATGCTCCAACAGCTTCTCCGGTCCCCTGGTCTATCCGGGTACCCAACTGGTCAACAATGGACTGGAAGCTTACTTTGGATATATTAACGCCCAGGGCGGGGTTCACGGCAGAAAAATCCTCACCCAGTATTACGACGACGGCTATAAACCCCAAAATGCGGTGGCCAATACCAAACGCCTTGTGGATCAGGATAAGGTATTTGCCATTGTTGCTTCCCAGGGAACCGGTGCCGTCATGGCGACCGTCAAATTTCTGACTAAAAATAAAGTTCCTCTGCTCTTCCCTTTTCAGGGCGTATCCATTTCCGGTCAAAAGACTATTTTTACATCATTTACACCCTATCCGAATCAATCCGAACTTGTGGTCACCTGGCTGGTGAAGATCAAAGGGTTCAAAAGAATCGGAATCCTGTACCAAGACGACAAATACGGTTATACCTTCAGGGATCCTGCTATCAAGACGCTGGCAAAATTCGGCTTAAAACTGGCTGCAGCAGAATCCTACAAAAGGGGAGCCAAGGATCTCAGTGCCCAGGTTGCCAAACTCCGCAATGCAAATCTCGATGCCTGCCTGCTCGTTGCCACGCCTCCCCCGGGAGCGTCTTTCCTCAAAGAGGCTCACAAACAGGGCTGGAAGGACACCAGAATCATATCTTCCGGGCCCCTGACGGATGAAAAATATATAAACCTGTCGGGCGGAGTCGGCGAAGGGATATGGGGTTTGTCTTTATGGCCTGATCCGGTCAATTCCAACGACCCGGCGGTCGTCGAATACAGGGAAATCATGGAAAAATACGGTAAAGACAGGGACAAAACGCCGAACCGGTACAGCCTCTATGGCTACTTTTATGCCAAAATTTTTGTGGAAGGCCTTAAAAGAGCGGGCAAAAATTTGACACGGGAAAGCTATATAGCCGCCCTTGAAGGGATAAAGGACTGGCAGAACGGGATTATTCCTGCAGTAAGTTTTTCAGCGACCGATCACCTGGCTCAAAATTCCGGCTTTATGGTCGAAGTTCAAAAAGGAATCTTCCGACCCATCTCAGGCTGGCTGACTTTGAAAGACGGCAAACTCGTGCCTTTAGATTAGCAATGGAAAAGGCAGGGGAGTAAGAATCTCTCCCTTGCCTTTGCTTAACATTTGATCTTGTTTCTGTTTCAGCGCTTTTGTTCCAGATTGCGAAATTCGGATTTAAGCATAGCCGCTATAAAGTAAGTCTCTTCAAGGAGTGAGTCAAAGCAGGGCTCGCTGGACCCGGGTATCTACTGACTTGCTCCTAAGTAAACTTGCCTGACATAGTCGTTTGCGATGAGGTTCTCCGCCGTGTCGTGCAGGGCAATATGCCCGGTTTCCATGACATAACCATATTGTGCGGTCTGAAGTGCCATATTGGCGTTTTGCTCCACAAGCAGGATGGTGACCCCTTCCTGATTGATCTTCTTGATAATCTGAAATATTTCCTCAACCATCAACGGGGCTAAACCCAGCGAAGGTTCATCGAGCAACATGAGCTTTGGGTTCGACATCAGCCCCCGAGCAATCACCAGCATTTGTTGTTCTCCGCCACTTAGTGTTCCGGCCTGCTGGCGAAATCTTTCTTTTAAAATGGGAAACGAAACGTAAATTCGCTCCATATTTTCCTGAACCTCTTTGCTGTCTTTGCGGGTAAAGGCGCCCATTTTTAAGTTTTCCTGAACAGTCAACCCCATGAAGACATCCCGGCCTTCCGGCACCTGACATATTCCAAGACGTACGATCTTGTGAGGCGACACCCTGTGAATCGGTTTTCCCTGGAAAAATATCCGCCCACGTGCCGGCCGGATTAGGCCCGAGATGGTCCGCAACGCTGTGCTCTTGCCGGCACCGTTGGCTCCCAGAATGGCAATAATCCCTCCGGCTGGAATTTCCAGACTTATTCCCTTGAGGGCCTGAATTTTTCCGTAATACGACTCGATGGAATCAAGTTTAAGCATGGGTTAGCTCATCGAGAATTCTAAAAAATTAGTTGCACTTATACAAAAGCGTGGTTTTAAGAGATGTGCATCCTTTCCAGTAAACCTTCCACAGCCCATCCGGCATAACGAGTAACTTATCGCTTCCGGGCGCCGGTTCCCAGATAGGCCTCTATCACTTTGGGGTCCTGTTGAATCTCTCGGGGTGTGCCTTCGGCAATTTTTACACCAAAATGCAGCACACATATCCGGTCGGAAAGCCCCATGACCAGGTGCATGTCATGTTCCACCAGCAGCAGTGAAATGCCTCTTTCATCCCGGATGGATTTGATAATTTGCATCAAATGCTCGGTTTCCTGGGGATTCAGCCCGCCGGCGGGTTCATCCAGAAGCAGAAGTTGGGGATTCATCGCCAGGGCCCGGGCCATCTCCACTCGTTTTTGAATCCCGAAGGCCAGATCCGCCACCTTATGATCCTGAAAGGGCATTAATTCCAGAAAATCGAGGATCTCGACAGCCTGCTTTTTATTCTGTTTCTCTTCAGCGTTGAATCCGGCAAAAGAAAAAAAACTGGCCAGAACACTCGTTCTGAAAAAAAAATGCCGTCCGATCAGAACATTCTCAATCACGGTCATTTGGTCGAACAGCTCTATATTCTGAAATGTCCGGGCAATGCCGCGTTTGGCGATCTGGTGCGGTTTCAGGGGAACCAGATCTTCACCTTCCAGCAATATTCGTCCGCTGTCCGGCTTGTATAAAGCATTGATCATGTTGAAGATGGTCGTTTTCCCGGCCCCATTGGGTCCGATAAGTGAAAAAATATCACCGTTTCGTATATTAAACGAACAATCATCAACCGCCTGCAGTCCGCCGAAACTGATGGAAATATTTTCTACTTTAAAAATAGATTCATTCATCTGCGTCGTCATATTGTGTACATAAATATCGAAGTTCGCGGCATATCATTTTAATCCATATAAACAGATCGAATCCCTGCCATGGCGGGATGTCCCTCGTTCATTTAAAAATCCAGAATTCTCTTCTCAACCTCTTCCTCCTTGCCTTTCAAATACATTGTATAAGAACCATATCTATCAACCATCAGATTGTATTCGGAGGTTACAAACGCCGTCGTGTTCACCTGCTCAACCAAAGCAGGCCCGCAAATTCTGTTGCCGAATTTAAGCTTGTCGCCGTCAAATACTTCCACCTGCCGGAAGTTCTTTTGTTGTGGCACAAAAATATTTCTGGACTCTTTTAGCGCATCGGACGGATCGCTGCCATTAAAATCTTCCTGCCGAAATTCGGGTTTTTGCGTCTTGCCGATACACACCAGTCTGAGGTTGATCAGCTCCACCGGCGCCCCCTCGTCCTCCAGACAATAGCCATAGAGGCTTTTATGCTGCTTATGAAAACGGCCGGTGATGGTGTAGAGACGATGCTGTTGGACTTCTCCGGAGGTGATTTCAACGCTGACTTCGTGATATTGTTTTACATAACGCAGGTCAAGGGAAAAGAGGTATTGAACCCGGTCTTTAACGATTCCCTCCGAGCGCAGCAATTTAGAGCCTTCGAATTTCATTTCATCAAATATTCGCTTAAACGTGGCTGGGTCTGCATCCTGCAGCAAGATTGCATAAGTGTGCACAAAATCATGTTTGAGGTCGGATCTCAACATTCCCGCCGCACAGAAAATGGAAGATTCTTTGGGGATGATCATAATGGGAATATCGAGTTCCCGGGCAAACATACAGGCGTGGTTCGGTCCGGCACCACCGGCCACCACCAGTGG
>JAJRVC010000700.1 GCA_024277475.1 Deltaproteobacteria bacterium | reverse complement strand
TTATCAATGCAAATCAGCCACAATTGGTTTTTTGCTTGACAAAAGACAGTCAATAAAATAGTTGCTGATTATAACGGATTTTAGAAAGCCTGATATTGTCAAGCCCAATGTGGCGTATGCGATAACATATCGATCCGCAACGGATTGATATTATAGAAAATATTTGCATAGACGTTTTGCTTAATGGTTTTATATAGTCAGAGGCCATATCCTACCTATGAGGTCTCTAACTAGACGGGAAAGGCAGATACAAAATCCGCTCACCGAAATAATCGAATCACCTGTTTGCCTTTTCCTCAAGAAGTAAATAACGTTAGTATCAACAATCCGTCGGATTTCAGAATATGCATCGATAATCGCACTGAGTTATTTCCAGCTCAAATCACTAAAGGATATCTGATGAAGGATATCTACTACTCTAAAAAACAGTCCATTCCGATTCAGATAATGCTAGGTGAAGTAATAATTGAGTAGGCGTAGATTGCTTCTGGGAGAGTATCGCGCCAAAAAGCGCTGCTTCTTTAATGTTTACTGTCACCATTCCAACAGTGGGATTGTGATTTACACTGAAACTCACCCCGGCAACTCACCCGGGGCGGATCACAGAAACGGAAGGAGAGCATTATGTCTGAAAATCGTACACACATCAGTGATCGAAAATGGGACCAGGTTCTGAAAACAATGAACCGACGCGAATTTCTTTTGTCGGCCGCTGCGGCCGGGATCCTTACGCTTACGCCACGATTTGTCAGTGCTTCAGCAGACAAACCATACAAACTGGGCTTGTTACTGCCGGTAACCGGGACGGGTGCCAACTATGCCGATGGCGCTATAAAGGCGGTGACCAATGCGGTTGCCGAAATAAATGGGCGCGGTGGGTTTCTTGGTAAACATCCCATCGAAATCAGCTTCAGAGATACCCACACCAAACCCGATGTGGCCGCTCGGGAGGCCCGTGATGTAATTTCCCGTGACAATGTCCAAACCATCGTTGGAACCTATTCAAGCGCCTGCGCCATGGCCATTCAGGAAATCATCCATGAGCGTAAGGTCCTGCATCTCGCTGCGACGAGTAACAGTTCTAAAATCGTTAATGAGAACTACACGCCATACACGTATGAATTTTGCCCCAACAGCAAAATGCAATCCGGATCCGTGGTTGTAGCCGTAACTGAAATGATCAAAAAAAATGGCTGGAAAAGCTTTGTCACCATTGGTCAGGATTATGAGTGGGGTCGCGATACACAAAAGGGATTTGTCACTGCCCTGAGCAAAAAATCACCGGAGACCAAACTTAAAAAGGCACTTTGGTTCAGATTGGGTGAAACGGAGTTTTCTTCCTATATTTCGGCGATAATGGCGTCCAAGCCCGATTTTGCTTACGGTGCCATCGCGGGCAAGGACAATCGCACCTTTATCAGGCAGGCTCAGTCTATGGGCTTGTTCAAGCGTATTTCCTATCCTGGGGGCCTGATCTCGGTAACGGAGTTGCAGCAACAACGCCGTAGCCTTCCGCGCGGAATGATTGGTCTTGCACGCTGCCCGTTTTTTGCCCATTTGGATCAACCGCTGATGCAGAAATACATTAAAATGCATATCGCCAAACACGGTGAAGATGCCTATCCCACCGATTGGGCCTGCATGCACTATGACGCCATCTACGGTTTGGAGCAAAAGATCACGGAAATTGGTTCCATTGAAACTGAGGCGGTGAGGAAAGGGCTCAAGGGTGCCACCGTTGATACCTGCCGAGGCAAAGCAACATTTCGCGATTGCAACAATCAGCTCAACATCCCGGCCGGCTATGTGGGTGAGGTTTGGGATAGCCCGGATTATCCCTTCCCCATCTACAAACCGGACACTATGATAATTGTGAAGGCCGAGGATGTCTGGACACCGACTTGCGACGAAGTCAGGAAGTTGCAGAAAAAACGTGCCTAAGTAAACATTGATTATACCTGACTTCAGGGTCAGATTTAATGTGTTGCTCCGTCCAAATGTGAGGATTATTAATGACATTAGAACCAGGGCTTCTATTTGTCCAACTGCTTGGCGGGTTGTCGAGGGCAATGATATTGTTCCTGCTTTCCTCGGGTCTGTCTTTGACCTTTGGCGTGATGAACATCCTCAATTTTGCCCATGCAACGTTATGGCTCGTCGGCGGGTACGTCACCTACAGTGTCTATTCTTTTCTGGCCATATCTCTTGGCGAAAGCGGCGTTGTGCTCGTTCTCGCTATCTTGGTTGGTACCGCGGTGATGGTGATGGTGGGGTATTTGATGGAGAGGTTACTCATACGCCGTATGTATGCGCGGGAACTTCCGGAACAGCTTTTACTTACGTTCGCATTGATCCTGATTTTCGGTGACCTTATTAAACTCATCTGGGGTGTGGAAGACCGCTCGATTTTTTTTCCGATTGAACCGCTAGAAATGCTCGATACCTTCGTAAATCCTTATTACTTTGTCGTTCTCGCTACCGGTGTTACCGTGGCTGCCGGTCTGTGGTGGTTTTTGCAAAAAACCAAATACGGAAAAATAGTCCGGGCGGCGGTGTACAGTCGTGACATGGTAAGCGCACTTGGAATCCGTATTCCAATAATTTATGCCGGAGTCTTTGCTTTTGGAATTGGCATTGCCGCGCTTTCTGCCGGCGTTTTCCTGCCCTTGATGCCAATGGCGCTTGGTGTTGACACAGACCTCATTGTTCAATGTTTTGCGGTGGTGGTCATTGGTGGATTCGGCAGCATCCTCGGCACGTTCGCAGCTTCCATCATCGTAGGAGTTGTGTATTCATTTTCCGTGTTGATCTGGCCCGACGGGGCGTTAGCGGTAGTTTTTCTGATTGTAGTGGGGGTCCTGATTGTACGTCCATGGGGCCTATTCGGAACGGAATTGAGATATTAAAACTCTTAGGGAGCGGGAGCACGTAAATGATAGATCAACGTGAAAATGGCAAAAGCTGGGTTAGGCGTCTATATGATTGGGCCGGCCTTTCCGGCCCCTTTGGGGTGATATTACTGGTCGGATTCATCCTAGTCCCTGCGCTGCCGGGTATTTTTTGGATCGAGGTTGGCACTGAGATTCTTATTATCGGGCTTTTTGCAATGAGCTTCAACCTTATTTATGGATACATGGGGCAAATTTCATTCGGACATGCCGCTTTTTTCGGTTTAGGGGCCTATGCAACTGCTATATTGTTTCGTTATTTCAGCGGTGGAACAGGAGAAATTACCACCTGGCAGTTTATCATTTCTTTGCTGGTTGGCCCTCCAGTTGCAGCCCTGAGCGCTTTTATCGTAGGAATTTTTGTTATAAGACTCACCGGAATCTATTTTGCGATTTTGACATTGGCGTTTGGAGAATTGCTCTTTTTTATCGTTTTTTCATGGTATAGTTTTACCGGAGGGGACGATGGAATTCAACGGTTATTACCACCCCCCATTTTCCGAAACGCTGTGGTTTACTATTATTTCACATTGGTCATTGTCGCTCTCGCGATGGTAATTATGTGGCGCATCACGCGATCACCGTTTGGATATGTGCTGCGCTGTATGCGTGAAAACCCATTAAGAACAAGGTTCCTCGGCATCAATACCAAACTGTATATGCTGGTCAACTTTGTTGTCGCAGGCACATTTGCAGGTGCCGCCGGAGCCTTGTGGGGGCCATTTACAAGAAGTGTAGGACCCTTGTTGCTCGGTTGGCAGGAAGGCGGAACAGCTATTTTCATGACCCTCATTGGTGGATCGGGGTATTTTGCCGGTCCTATCTTAGGGTCTATCGTCTACACTTTTCTTCATGCCTATGTGACCGGCTTTACCGTATATTGGCCGCTAACTATCGGGGTGATTATTCTTCTCATCGTTATCTTATCACCCGGCGGATTAATGGGAATAATAGACGTTAAAATCTTGCAGGGGCGATTTAATAAAATTCGGAAAAAAGAGCTTTCCGATAACCTCAACCGGCTCGAGACGGAAGAGGAGGCAGGGGACTAATGACCGAAAATATTCTGGAAGTCGTCGGTCTCAACAAAAATTTCGGCGGCCTTTTTGCTACACAAAATGTTGACTTTAAACTGGCGCAAGGAGAGAAGGTAGCGATTATTGGTCCTAACGGCGCCGGAAAAAGTACCTTTTTCAACCTTCTGACGGGTTATCACGCTCCTGATTCGGGAAAAATTCGGTTTGACAGTCAGGATATTACCAACTGGCCCGCACATGACATTGTCAGGATCGGTATTTCCCGGGCATTTCAGGTTAGCAACATATTTCCTCGACTTACGGTAAATGAAAACGTGAGGTGCGCTGTTCATTCGCACCTGGGAAAGACCTTGAACATGTTTTCTTCGGCCGCCAAGATAGGGGTGGAGGAAACAATGAAGGTACTCCAACTTTGTGGATTGGCCGATAAAGTTAAGATTTTCGCCGGGGAACTTTCCCAGGGTGATAAAAAAAAATTGGAACTGGCCATCGCGCTGGCCAGTCAGCCTAAGCTTTTGTTGCTCGATGAGCCTACAGCCGGGATGTCGCTTGAAGAAACTGAAGAGACTATGGAACTTGTAGATCTGCTCAACCGGGATTTGGAACTCTCAGTTCTGTTTACCGAGCATGATATGTCCGTCATTTTTAACCACGCGCAGCGTGTGACATTACTCCATCGGGGGGAAATCATCGTTGAGGGATCACCGGACGAGGTTCGGGACAACGAAATCGCAAAGAAAATTTATTTGGGTGAGCAACACTTATGAGCGTACTTGAACTTAAAGACGTGTCAACGCACTACGGCACGAGCCACATCCTTTTCGACGTATCATTGAATTTGAGCGAAGGAGAAGTGGGCTGTCTGCTTGGACGCAACGGAGCCGGCAAAACAACCACCATAAAGACAATTATGGGCTTGGCAAAAGCATCATCCGGCACCATCACGTACAAAGGTAAAAAGATCAACGGTCTCGAACCTCATGAAATTGCCCGCTTTGGCATTGGTTACGTTCCAGATGAGCGTTTAATCTTTCCCGATCTCACATTGCGAGAAAATCTGGAAATTGCAATCAAAAAGGGTAACGATTCCAATACTGAGGAATGGACTGTTGAGAAAATTTACAAACTCTTTCCGGCCCTTGCGCCCTTGGATGGAAATCTTGGCGGTTATCTGAGTGGGGGAGAGCAACAGATGTTGACAGTCGGCCGTGCCTTAATGGGCAATCCATCGCTATTGCTTATGGATGAACCGGTAGAAGGCGTCGCCCCCCTTGTTGTAGAAGAATTGGGAAAGCAGATTTTGTTTCTCAAGAGAATGGGACTGACAATCCTGCTGTCAGAACAAAATCTCCAGTTTGCACCCAAAATATCGGATAGGGCCTACATCATTGAAAAAGGGCGAATTCGTTTTCAAGGGACCATCGCGGAGTTGAAAAAAAACAACGAAGTGCAGAAAAAGTATCTGATGATTTGAAATACTCGGCCACCGTAACGTGGCGTTTAAGGATTGAAAAAATATAGGCCCTATACTGCCAGATAACGCTTTTTGACCTCTTTGTCTTGCTCCAATTCCTCAATACTCCCCTCGTATTTTATAGAGCCGTTGTCCACAATATAGGCCCGATCGGCATGTTTGAGAGCAAATTTGGTGTTCTGCTCCGAGAGAAGGATGGTCATCCCCTCTTTTTTAATCACCTCGATAAACTCGCCCAGTGCTTTTACAATCAGAGGTGCCAATCCCTCAGAGGGTTCATCGAGCAATAAAAAATCCGGATTTCCCATCAGGGAACGGGCAATGGTCAACATTTGCTGTTCCCCGCCGCTCAATGTGCCGCCGTGCCGGTTTGAAAAATCTTTTAAGATGGGGAACAACTGATAAATTCGCTCGATCGCCCATTTATTGTCGTTGTTTTTTGAATGTTTCCGACCGGCATCAAGATTCCCCGCCACCGTTATGTCGGGGAATATTCGCCGATCTTCGGGCACGAAACCGATACCGGATCGAGCGATTTTGTAAGGCGCAAGGCTGGTAATATCCTTTCCCTGATAAGTGATCGTTCCGGTTTTAGGCGGATTTAAACCCATAATACTGAGCATAGTCGTAGTCTTGCCGGCACCGTTTCTACCGAGCAACACAACGACCTCGCCTTGGTCGACATGCAGAGAAACGTCAAAGAGAATGTGGCTGAGTCCATAAAAGGTGTTAATATTTTCAACAGTAAGTTCCATTATTCTCCCAGGTATGCCTCGATAACTTTTTCGTTTTGGGAAATTTCTTGCGGGGTTCCTTCGGCGATCATGGTGCCGTAGCAGAGCACCCTGACCTTTTGAGATATTCCGAAAACTATGTCCATGTCATGCTCGATGAACACCATGGTAATATTCATCTGCTGCCAGAGCTTCTGGATAAGTTCAACGGTCTTCCAACGCTCCTCGGGGCTCATACCTGCCGTCGGTTCATCCAATAGCAATAGTCTGGGTTCCATGGCCAGGGCCACGGCAATATCCAGGATTTTTTGGTTACCGTGAGCCAGGGTTCCGCTCTGTCGATGGGCCTGGTCAACCAGACCGACATCATCCAAAATCTGATACGCCCTTTCATAAACAGATTTGAGCTTGGGTACGGGTGTTATGAAGTTGAGATTACCTCTCTGGTGTGTGATGACGGGGGCGACAACATTTTCGAGTACGGATAGTTTGGGAAAAATATTGGTAATCTGAAAGGCCCGTGCTATTCCCAGTCTGACGATATCAAACGGCTGCATACCGGCGATGGATTTATCTTCAAAATAGATCTGTCCGCTTTTGGGCAAATGGTAGCCGGTAATCAAATTAAAACAAGTGGTTTTGCCGGCGCCGTTAGGTCCAATGATTGCGCTCAGCTCGCCCCGGGCGATGGACAAAGATATGTCACTGATGACCGTATTACCATTGAACGATTTCACCAGATTCTCTATTTTGAGAATTTCAGATTTCATGGTTGTATCACGTTTCTGATTTCTTGGTTATTTTCAAATAAAGCCCCACCAATCCTTCCGGGGCAAACAGAACAACCCCGAGCAAGATGAGCCCCAGGATAATAGCCCAGACTTCAACCAGGCTCTGGTGAATCTGTTGCAGTATGATGTGCAGAAATATTAAAATTGAACTGCCGATAGCCGGCCCGACAAACGAGTACATACCCCCTACCAGACAGGCAAAGATGGCATCGCCCGATTTGCTCCAGTGTAAAAATTCAGTTTGAGCGAAGCGATTCAGCTCGGTGAACAGTCCGCCGGCAATACCTGCGAAAACACCGGCAATAATAAAATTTATCAACTGGTACCGTCGAACATTGATGCCGATAAATTTTGCCCTCTCCAGGTTCTCACGGGTAAGTCGAATCGACAGGCCGAACGAAGAGTTGACAATCATGCGCATCACCAGGAAGCAGGCTAGAAAGATTATCAGACACAGCAGGTAATAATTGGTGGGGTCTAAGAATTCCGGTTTGGGAATACCATGAATACCGTCATCGCCACCGGTAAAAGTGTACCACTGAAAGGCAATCATATAAAGCAGCTGACCGAAGGCCAGTGTCAGAATAGCAAAATAAAGCCCTATCAATCGCACGCAAAACCATCCAATAACGGCAGCAGCAATGCCGGCCGCGCAAGGAGCTGCGATCAGGGCGACCAGCAGTGAGACCCCGGCCTTTTTCATCAGCAGCGCCACCGTATAAGCCCCCACCCCAAAAAAGGCTGCATGCCCAAAGCTGACCATCCCGCCGAAGCCGAGAATTAGATTCAGACTGGTGGCAAAAAGCGCCATGATGATCATCTCGGTGGTCACCCAGATCCAAAATTCTCCGGTCATGCCGAATTGCGCCAGAATAAAGGGCAGTATGAAAAGTGCCGCGACAACGATGGCGCCGATGATTCTATTTTTATTGGATCCTGGTTGCGAATTTTCCATAGATGTTAATCCCGTCTTTTCCATTATCGTTCAGGTTTGCCAAACAGCCCCCAGGGTCGTATTATCAGGATGAGGGCCATCGCAAAATAAGGGAAAACAATGGCCGCCCGGCTCAATGGTAGTTGGATAAAGGCAACCCCCACCCCCAAAATAAGAGAACCCAGCAGGGCTCCGCCGATGCTGCCCAGGCCGCCGATGACCACCACGGCAAAACACTCGATGATCTTTTCCATGCCGATGCTCAAATCGATGTTCGCCAGGGCGGACATCAACACCCCGCCCAGCCCGGCCAGCCAGCATCCCAGCATGAAGGTTGCCGTCATTACCCTGGATACATTGACGCCCAGAGCTCCGACCATTTCCGGATGGGTAACCGCCGCCCGGATAAGATTGCCGGCTCTGGTACGGTAAAGTAAAAACCATAAGCCGACGGCAATAAGCGGTCCGACCATCAGAATGAAAACATTATATGTCGGCAGAAACAAACCAAAAAACTCAATCGATCCGGCCAGGACGCCGGGACGCGCAACATTGCGGATAGCCCCGCCCCAAATCAACCGACAGACATCGTCAATGATCAAAAGCAGGGCATAAGTCAGCAAAAGCTGCAGTAAATGCTCCTTACCGTAGATACGGCGGAAAAGAGAAATCTCCAGACCTAAACCCAAAAGGGCAATTACCGGCGGAACCAGGAGCATCAAGATGATAAAAGAGAACAATGAACCCGCCGGTAAGAGTGTGCTGAGGGAGAAGGCCAGAAAGGCGCCGACCATATAAAGTGATCCATGGGCGAAGTTAATAACCCTGAGAACCCCGAATACAAGCGAAAGTCCGGATGCGATAATGAACAGAATCATCCCCTGGCTTAGACCGTTTATGAGGATAAATAGGTAAAACTCGACGCCCATAAGGTACCTTCTTTTCTGATAATATTCTGTTCTGAACTTTGATGTGGCCGCAAAAAGGCACAAAAAACACAAAAATAAAATTTCAGAATTAATAATTTCAATAGGTTATAAAATTAAAATTCAAGAATTTTGACTTTTTACGAGATTGTCAACTTTGAGCCCAGAACCTCTATACCTTAAACATTTGAACCCGTGAACCCCTGCCTATTTAGGTTGCATCTCCAAAACCTTATCTGCCGGCAGCCAGACTTTTTCAGCCGGCACTTCCACCACATCTTTCAGGATGAGAAAGCCTTTATACTTCGGATCTTTGGCGGTGTAGCCCACATAAAGTCCCACATTGGCCATATGGTCCTCATCTCGCAGGTATCTGGCCCCCCGCAAGGACTCAAACCGCAATCCACCCAGGACTTTAACCACATCTTCCGATTTGGCACTATTGGCTTTTTTGATGGCGGTGGTTAGAGCAACCAACCCGTCATAGGCCATACAGGCCCAATCAGACGGCCATTCTTTGTACTTCTTATAGTATTTATCTGCAAAAACCTTCATGTCCAGGGTCGGCACGGCATAGAATGGACAACGTGAATAGCCCAATAATCCTTCGGGCATTTCCATACCCATGGCTCGCAGCAAGTCCAGGTCGAACAGGGACGTAATGCTGGCATTTTTAAATAGGCCGTAAGGTTTGGCCTGTTTAATAAAACTGCTCAGACCGCCTCCCCAAAGGTTCGTGTAGATGACCTCAGGTTTTTGGGCCATCAGAGTGGGAATATAGGGCGCATAGTTGGTTTCACCCAGTTTGGTCCAGACAGCCTCCAGAATTTCTGCATCCGGTTTTAGTTTCGCAAGATTCTTTTTGAATGCATCCCATTGCGAGTGGGCGTAAGCGTAGTCAGGGCCGATGAAACAGTAACGTTTATAAGGTTTTTTTGACAGAAACATGGTAATGCCGCGGCCTTCGATCCCGGTGTTGGGCACCACCTGGAACATGTATGGCTGGTAATCCGTAGTGGTCAGTTTTTCAGAGTTGGATGTATGGAAATAAACAATTTTTTTAAATTCTTTGGCCACTTTGGTGACCGCCAGGGCCACACCGCTGCTGGTGGGACCGATAAGAAACTCGCACTTTTCACTGAGAATCAATTCCCTGGCCATGGTTGCCCCGACGTCGGGTTTAAGCTTGGAATCACGGATAATCAACTCTATCTTTTTACCTATAATACCGCCGGAGGCATTGGCCTCCTCAATAAAGAGCTCAATCGCTTTTTTCTGGGATTCATAGAAAGTCGCTCCGATTCCGGGCATATCCGCCGTCCATCCAATTCGGATCGTGTCCGCTGATTGTGCCATGGAAGCAATAAACAACACCACGATCGCAACGATAAAAATTGTCAAATGCTTACTCTTCATCTTTCTCCTCCTTTTTTAAGGTTAGATTTATTCATCCCAAACCAGGTGAATACCGACATTAGCTCCTTGCAACCGACTTCAGCCGCACATCCTCCTATGATAGGCTGCCGATTCCGAACTGTTTACGCTTCAGAGTCCGGTGCCCTTTTCCTACCGGTACGCCTCACGTATGACGCGAAAAAGCGATCCAATATTTATCCAGACCTCCCGAACCAGTTAACTCAGAGGTGGCGCTTATATGAAACATTTTCTGTAGCGTCTCAGCGCTCTCTGTGGTGAAATATCATGTTTCCTCTTTGAACAAACCAGCCGATTCGGTAGCCGGCGGCTGGCAGAAATCCGAAACTCGATCGGCGAAACAAACTCAAAATGCCGGAATTCAAATTTGGCAACCTAATTCTGAGCATACGTTTGCACCATGCCGCCATCAAAAAGCAGATCGCCTGCGATCAGGTATTTGGCATGGTGCGAAAATCCAAAGACAAAAAGGTTTGCCACTTCAACAGGAGACATCATTTCCTTGATGCGAGAGCTTCCCATCATGACATCCCGCACGACTTCCTCCAGTGTTATTCCCCGCTGTTCGGCCTGGGCGGGAATTTGTTTTAAGGCCAGGGCGGTTTTAACAAATCCGGTACTGACGGAAAACGAGCGAATCCTGCCTTCACCTTCTGCCGCAATGGACTGTGTTAAAGCCCGCAGTCCGAATTTGGTGATGTTATAAGCCGCCTTGTTAATGGTAGAAATATGGGCGTGAATAGACGCCATATTGCCGATCGCCCCGATTCCATCAGCACTTCTTTTCATGTGGGGAATACACAATTGGGAGAGATAAAAAGGTGCCCTAAGCATGAGCCGTTGCATCAAATCATATTTTTCCATGGGAAAATTTTCGATGGAATCGATATGCTGGATACCGGCAATATTAGCCAGATAGCGGATGGTGCCCAGCTTGGCTGCTTCCGACACGGCATGTTCTATCTGTGCATCTTCACACAAATCCGTTTTTATGAAAATCATCTGGCCGCCCATTTCCCGGGCCATCTTCTGGGTCTTTTTTCCGCCGGTCTCGTCAATATCCAATCCGACCGTCATAAGTTTATTGGTGGCTACCGCCACTGCCGTGGCTCTGCCGATGCCGCCGGCCACCCCGGTGACGATACAAACATTATTGGCATTAAACAGGCTGTCGGCCAGCACCAATATGTCGTCATGGGTAATTTCGGGTTCTTGAATATCCATTTTTTTTCTCCGCAAGCCTAAGGATTGAAAGAGTGGGAGTTGGTCCTGATTTCTCCACTGCTTTTTCTCAATTATTCATATTTACCCTTTCTCTCGCAGAGCCCGCAAAGATCACAGAATTTTCTTAATTTTTCTCTTCGTACTCTGTGAGAGGATAGATGGCCCGAGTTAAGGCCATGCCCGAAGAGTGCAAGGCAGGTCTGTCTTTGCCTGTTAACCTGCGAAATGTATGCCAGTCCCTTTTTTACCTCGGATCAACCCACCTCATGAAGATTTTCTATTAGAAAATTTTATTTAATAACAACAAGTTAAATTTATGATCGGGATTTGTTAATTTTGGGTTGATTTAAATATTTTATAATTTTATAAGAAATAAATATGTATCAAAACAAATACATGTAGCTTATTTGATACGGAGGATAACTGATGGGGAAAAGAGGTAATGCCGCTGTAAAATATAGCAATAGACCCAAAGGCAAAAAAAATAAAAAATGCAGCATGTCGATACCTGATTTAATTCAACAGGTTGAAATATATGAACTTATCTTCGACTGTATCTACAACGGCGTCATGGTAACGGATGCAGCGGGAACCATTACCCACTTTAATAAACCTTATGGTCAGTTCCTGGGGCTCGATCCGGAGAAACTGATCGGCAAACATTGCACCCAGGTTATTGAAAACACTCGCATGCATATCGTTGCCGAAACCGGCAAGCCCGAAATAAACCAATCTCATCGGATTATGGGGCAAAACATGGTCGTCCAGCGAATACCGATCAAAAAAGACGGCCGGGTTATCGCGGTATTTGGACAGGTCATGTTTAAAGATGTCAGGGATGTAAGAAAGCTCGCCACCGAGCTTTCCCTTTTAGAGTCCAAAGTGAAGCTATACGAAGAGGAACTCATCAATCTTCGATCCACCCGTTATACCTTTGACAGCATCATCGGATCCAGTCAGGCGATAAAATCTTTAAAAATAGAAGCTTTACGGGCAGCCACCAACCAATTTCCGGTTCTCGTTTCAGGTGAAAGCGGTACCGGAAAAGAGCTTTTTGCCCAGGCCATTCATCATGTCGGCTCCCGCAAAATCCAGCCCTTTGTGAAAATAAACTGTGCCGCAATTCCCAAAGATCTGCTGGAATCCGAGCTTTTTGGTTATGAAAAAGGTGCCTTTACCGGCGCAGATCCTAATGGCAAACCCGGCAAGTTCGAATTGGCACAGCACGGCACCGTGTTCCTAGATGAGGTTGGAGATCTGCCCCTTGAAATGCAGCCAAAATTACTGCGGGTAATCGAGGATAAGGAGTTTGAACGGGTCGGCGGTACCAAGATCATTCAATCGGATTTTCGCATCATCGCAGCCACAAATCAGAATCTTGAGGAAATGATGGCCAACAATCGCTTTCGTAAAGATCTGTTCTACCGCCTGAATGTCATCCCGCTGCACATTCCGCCGCTGCGTGAACGCAAAAGCGACATCCTTCCCACTGCCCGCCACTTGCTCAAACAAATGGCCCGGGAAGCTAATCTTAGGGAAAAAGAAATAGACGGGGAGGCTGAAAAGGCTTTAATAAATTACGGGTGGCAGGGAAATGTTCGGGAACTGTTCAATGTACTTGAAAGGACGATGTCGACCCTGGAAGGCGACACCATCCACCTGCAGCATCTTCCATTTTATGTGTATCGCAACCACCGGAGACTTCCCTAACAGACCCGGTCCGCATTAAGAGACGTGCAGACCCGGACGGAAAGAGAAGCCATCCTCTATGCCTTGAAAGAAGCCGACAACAACAAGGCCAAGGCTGCTAAAATGCTTGGAATCCACCGGACGTTACTGTATAAAAAAATGAAAAAATATAATATTGCTCTCAGTCCGCAGGCATAGATATCACTCCTCACCCGGGCGGGCCGGAATTTCGAAGCACCCGCAAAGCCTTCGCCGCCGATTGCAACATCTTTCGACACAAAATCTCTTTAATTTTCTTTCGATTTAGGTTATTTTAAATAGTTTTATTTCAATATCGAGGAAAATATGAATAGATATCCTGAAAAACCGCAAAAAGTCTATTACTACGGCACCTGCCTGGTGGACATGATGTATCCCGAAGCCGGAATGGCGGGGATAAAGTTGCTCCAGCAAGAGGGTGTCAAGGTCATATTCCCGATCCGGCAAACCTGCTGCGGTCAACCCGCCTACAACTCCGGATTTCCCGATGAGGCCCGAGCCGTGGCCAGGCAACAAATAGAATTGTTCCCCGAAAGCTATCCGATTGTGGTACCCTCCGGGTCCTGTGCCGGCATGATGCGACACCATTATCCCAAATTATTCGACAGCGATCCCGACATCGATCAAATCATCGATTTTTCGCAAAGAATTTTTGAGCTGTCGGAATTTTTAGTCCATGTTTTAAATATCAAACTGCAGGACTGCGGCGATCCCATTAAAGTGACCTGGCATTCTTCCTGTCACGCTTTACGTGAAATGGGAATCACTGAGGATTCCAAATCTTTGATTCGCCAACTGAAAAATGTTGATTTGATTGAACTGCAGCATGAAAACGAATGCTGCGGTTTCGGGGGAACCTTTGCAGTCAAACAACCGGCCATCTCCGCTGCCATGGTTAAGGATAAATCCGATGATATCCGGCAAACGGGGGCAGCCCGATTCATCACTGGAGATTGCGGCTGCCTGATGAATATTTCCGGTGCCATGCAGCATGACAATATTCGTATCGGCGGCCAGCACCTGGCCGAATTTATCTGGGAGAGGATTAATGACGAATCATCACCCGCTTGATTTTGACAAAAACATTTCCCGGGCGCTAAACGATAAGCAGTTAATTAAAAATATCAAATCCGCCATGGCCACCCTGGTATCCAAACGCAAAACCATTTTTTCGGATGCAGCTGAAACCGAGCAGTTAAGAACCCTGGGAAATGCCCTAAAGAAAAAGGCCTTGAACAAACTGCCACAGTTGCTTGAACAGCTGGAGGAAAAATGCACCCAAAACGGCATCCAGGTGCACTGGGCGGAAACCACCGCTGAAGCGAACCAGCTGGTATTGGACATCATGAACTCCCATGGCGCCACTCGCCTGGTCAAGGGAAAGTCCATGGTTTCCGAAGAAATGGAGCTGAATGCGTTTTTACAAAAAAACGGCATCGAGGCCCTGGAAACCGATCTGGGTGAATTTATCATTCAGTTGAACCACGAAACGCCGGCCCATATCATCGTTCCCGCCATTCATAAAAATAAAAATCAGATTTCAAAAATTTTTCATGATAATATTCCCAATACACCCTATACCGAAAATGTCGACGAACTGACGGCCATCGCCCGCAAAACATTGCGTAAAAAGTTCTATGAAGCCGACGTTGGCCTGAGCGGTGTCAATTTTGCGGTAGCGGAAACCGGGACGCTGTGCCTGGTCGAGAATGAAGGCAACGGCAGATTGTGCACCACTGTGCCCGGGGTACATATTGCCCTCATGGGTCTGGAAAAAGTTATCGAAAAACTGGCAGACGTCCCCCCGCTGCTGCGGCTACTGATTGGTTCCGCCACCGGCCAGTTAATCACCACTTATGTAAATATGATCACTTCCGGACGCAGGGAAGGTGAAAAAGACGGCCCTAAAGAAGTCCATTTGATCATTCTGGACAACGGTCGCTCAAAAATCTTCGCCGACCCCCAGAGGCGTCAAACGCTGCAATGCATCCGCTGCGGCACCTGCCTCAGCCACTGTCCGGTATACAACCAAATCGGAGGCCATGCCTACGGTTATATTTATCCGGGTCCCATTGGAAAAATTCTAAACCCCCAGATTGAGGGACTGCGGGCCGCCGGCGTGCTAGCCTCCGCATCCAGTTTGTGTAATGCCTGTGAAGAGGTCTGCCCGGTCAAAATCCAGATCCCTGACCTGATCCGAAGGATACGAAACGAAAGCTATTCCAACGATTCCTCCTGCACCATCGAGGGACATGGATATAAAAGAAATCTGGTGGAAGTTTTGACATGGAAACTGTGGCAAAAAATAAACACCCACCCGCTGATCAATGCCGCCGGTCTGAAATTTCTGAGCGCATTGGGGGTAAAATTACCCAAAATTGGTCCGCTGAAGCATTGGACCCGATACCGGACCACCCCTGAATTGGCTAAAAAAAGTTTACATGAACGGGTAAAACAACACGGAGTCGACCATGAGTGAGGGTTCACGCCATCGAATTTTTTCAAGATTACGGGCCGCCACCCGGCAGTCCCCGACATCTGTCCCGCAGCCGTCGGCAATGCCCATCAAAACATACAGCCAAAAAGAGAAACTTGAAAAGCTGAAAACTTTGATGGAAGCCATGCGCACCGAGGTATATCTTATCGACACGGGAAATTGGGTAACAACAGTCAAAGACATTTTAAAAAAACGAGAAATAAAAAGCCTGCTCTATGCACACCGGACCGCAGTCGGTGAAACACTGGCACGGAATTGGGGAAACGACGCCGTTGCCCTGCCGCAGTTAATCCCCTATGAAACGGAAATCGAACAAATGAAAGAAAGGGTGTTTATTGTCGAGGCCGGTATCACCTCCACCGCCGGCGCCATTGCCGAGACCGGTGCCCTCATTTTATGGCCCACGGCAAAAGAACCTCGCCTGATGTCAATCGTTCCACCCCTTCACATCGCCGTTTTGCAGGCGGACAAAATCTACAACTCATTTTCAGAGGTGATGCAAAAAGAAAATTGGCCGGCCAAAATGCCCACCAATGTTGTACTGGTTTCAGGACCTTCCAAAACAGCGGACATCGAGATGACCCTGGCGTTTGGTGTACATGGGCCTAAAGAGCTGATTGTGCTCATTGTAGATAATGATTGAATTGCACTTACAGCCCACCACGAGATCCTCCTCACCGGCAAGTTTTAAAGAACAGCGCACAATGCGCGTTGTCAGCGGCCTGTTGTGGGGGGTACCTGACTTAACTAACCATTTGAGTTCTCAATCCCGGCAAATGAGTATTCCACCCAAATTTTACAACAAACAACTAACTACAGACAACACACAGCCGTGAGGTAACATGTTACCCGCCGAATATATCCGGTTCTATGAAGATCTACAACCTGCCATCCCGAAATCGAGGCTGATTACAGACCCCCTGCGAACCCTCGCCTATGGAACCGATGCCAGTTTTTATCGCCTGATTCCCAAAATTGTCATCAAGGCGGATACGGAAGCGGAGGTTGTGCAGATTGTCAAAACTGCCGACCGGCATAATATTGCCATCACATTCCGGGCCGCCGGAACCAGTCTTTGCGGTCAGGCCATCACAGATTCGGTCCTGGTGATCGGCGGCAGTAACTGGAAAGACTATAAAATTCTGGACAATGGCTACCGCATCCGGCTTCAGCCTGGAATCATCGGCGGTCTGGCCAACGGCTACCTGATCCCGTTTGGAAGAAAAATCGGCCCTGATCCGGCATCCATCAATGCCGCCATGATCGGGGGAATTGCCGCCAACAACGCCAGCGGCATGTGCTGCGGCACGTCGCAAAACAGCTATCGCACCGTCAGCAGCATGCGCATCATAGTACACGATGGAACCCTGCTGGACACAGCAAATCCTCAAAGCCGGAAAAGATTTTGCAAGACCCATCCCGGACTTGTGGAAGACATAAAAAACCTGGGTCGAAAAGTAAAAGATAACCCAGTCCTGGCCGATCGCATCCGCCGCAAATTCAAAATAAAAAATACCACCGGCTACAGCTTAAATGCTCTGGTGGATTATGCCGACCCCATTGACATCATCGTGCACCTGATGATCGGTTCGGAGGGCACCCTGGGTTTTATATCCGAAATTGTTTATAATACCGTGGTTGAACATCCTCACAAGGCCAGCGCGTTGATGATCTTTCCATGTATGGAATATGCCTGTATTGCCGCCGCCGTTGTGAAACAACAGCCGGTAACCGCCGCCGAGGTCATGGACCGGGCGTCTTTACGCTCGGTGGAAAACGATGAAGGCATGCCGCCCTTTCTCAAACAGCTTTCCGAGACCACCACGGCGCTGCTGGTTGAAACCCGTGCGTATACCGCTGAAGAGCTGCAAAGCAATATAAATGCGATTATCCATTCACTGGAAAATATAGCAACGGAACGTCCGCTTGAATTTACGGATAAGGTAGCGGAGTATACCCAGTTGTGGAACATCCGCAAAGGGTTGTTTCCTGCCGTGGGTGCGGTTCGCACCAGCGGGACCACCGTTATCATTGAAGATGTCGCTTTTCCGATTAATAGACTGGCTGAGGCCACCCTTGAACTTCAGAGCCTGTTTGCCGGATATCATTATGATGAGGCCATTATATTCGGCCATGCCTTGGAAGGAAATCTTCATTTCGTATTTACCCAGGATTTCAGCACCGCAGAGGAAATTGAGCGTTACCGCAGGTTCATGGACGATGTCTGTAAAATGGTGGTGGAAAAATATGACGGGTCGCTGAAGGCGGAACACGGAACAGGACGCAATATGGCCCCTTACGTGGAAATGGAATGGGGCAAAGAAGCTTATGAACTCATGCAGGAAATAAAAAAAATATTCGACCCGAAAAACCTGCTCAATCCCGGGGTCATTATCAACCACAACCCGCTTGCCCACATTGAAAATCTCAAACCGCTCCCCAAAACCAATCCCATCGTCGATAAATGTACGGAATGCGGATTTTGTGAAACAAGCTGCCCCTCAAAAGGTCTTACCCTGACCCCCAGGCAACGCATTGTGATCCAGCGGGAAATTTCAAGGCTTCGATCCAGCGGCAAAAACGCCGCCAGGCTCAGCCAAATGGAAAATGATTACATCTATCAGGGAGAACTGACCTGTGCGGTCGACGGCCTGTGCGCCACGACCTGCCCGGTAGCCATTAACACAGGCGAGCTCACCAAGGCCCTGCGACGCCTCAATACCCGGGGTGAACAAACTCAAAAACGGGCCAACCGGATCGCCGCTAATTTTGACCGGGTCACCGGCATCCTGCGCATGGGCCTTAAAATTGGCCACCGGGTCCATACCTTACTCGGCTCACAGACGATGGAGAAATTCACCCGGCTGGTAAGACGCACCAGCGGCAACCGGATTCCGCTTTGGAATCGATACATGCCCCGGGGTACCGACACTCCGGCTGTAAATACCGTTCACCCTTCAACACCCTTGCAAGTAGTCTATTTCCCCAGCTGTATCAGCCGAACCATGGGCTCGGCCAAAGGAGATCCGGATAAGGATCCCCTGTACGAGGTAACCCTCAGGATTCTTTTTAGGGCCGGCTATAACGTTATTTATCCGGAAAACATCAACCGGCTGTGCTGCGGTACCCCGTTTGAAAGCAAGGGTCTGAGGGAACAGGCGGACATGAAAGCGGCAGAGCTGGAAGCAGCATTGATGAAAGCTACCAGCGGCGGCAAGCTGCCTGTGTTTTGTGATACCAGTCCCTGTCTCTACCGTATGCGCCAGGTAATGAATCCCGCTTTAAATCTGTATGAACCGGTGGAGTTTATTCACGACCTTTTGATGGACAAGCTCACCTTCTCTCAACAGCCCCGGACGGTGGCCATCCACAACACCTGCAGCTCCACGAAAATGGGGCTGAACGATAAATTTAGGGCAGTTGCGGAAGCCTGCACCGAAAAGGTGGTTGTACCCGAACGGGTGGGATATTGAGGCTTTGCCGGAGCTCGGGGATTCACCTATCCGGAGCTCAACGAATCCGCCCTGCAAGAATTGAAACCGGCCGTCTCGGCAACATGTACCGCCGGCTATTCCAACAGTCGCACCTGTGAGATCGGCCTTTCGCTGCACAGCGGCTTGTATTACAAGTCGATTCTCTATTTGGTGGATGAGTGTACGAAATCAGCATAAATAGAGGCATAAAGCAAAACCAATGATTGAATATTTCCCTGACATCCCCGCAATTGACAGGAGATCAAAATGCAGCTTATCGATCAGATGTTGGATTCCACGGCCAAAGCCTATCCGGATGATGAAGCGATCATCGTTGAAGGGACTGCCCTGACGTACGGAGAGTTGAATCAAAAGGTAAACAAACTGGCAAATGGATTGAAAAAACTCGGAATCGGCAGAGGCGACTTAGTCATGGTCCAACTGACAAACGGACCCGAGATCATCATTTCCCATTATGCCATTATCAGTATCGGAGCCATTGTGGTTCCTTTAAATGTTATGTACCTGGCCAGGGAGCTTAGCTACATTGGCAATGATACCGGAGCAAAAGCAATTATTGTGCATACCGGTTTTTTGCAACTTCTCGAAAAAGTTCGCCCCGACCTGCCCGAGTTGAAACACGTCATTGTCGTTGGTGACAAGCCAATTGAAGGTACCCACCTGTTCCAGCACTTGATTGCCGGCTCTGAGGATAATCAGAATCCCAGTGACGGACAATATGATGATGTCGTCAGTATCATCTATACTTCAGGAACCACCGGCCGACCCAAGGGGGCCACCCAAACCCATCGCGCAATCCTGTCCAATGTCTCCTCCCTGTGCAATTTCAATAAATTTGATCATAGCGACCGGCTGTTGTGCGCCTTGCCGTTGTTCAATAATTTTGCACTCAATGTCGTGATGATGTCCGCATTTTACCTGGGAAACACCCTCATTGTGGTGGACCGGTTTGAGGCTGAAAAAGTGCTTGAACATATCGCCAGACACAGCGCCACGTATTTAGCCGGAACTCCCACCATGTATGTTTATCTTTTGCAGACCTACGACCCGGACAGGCATGATGTCACAACCCTGCGGGTGGTAAACTCCGGCGGTGCTCATTGCCCTGCCAGCTTAATTGAAAATGTAGAAAAGAGATTTAAGGTCATTTTCCTGGATGGCTATGGCCAAACGGAGGCTTGCGGTTTTACCACCTTAAACCCAATCGTAGGAGTTAGAAAACCTGAGTCCGTAGGCATACCGCTGGCCAACATTTGGATCAAAATTGTAAACGACAGTTTAGCAGAATTACCCGCCGGCGAGGTTGGAGAAATTGCAGAAAAGGGTGATGTTTTCTCTATTCATGGTTATTGGAAACGGCCTGAAACCAACAGCAAAGTATACAAACAGGGATGGTTTCACAGCGGCGATCTCGGCTATGTGGACGAAGACGGTTATCTTTATGTAGTGGATCGCAAACAGGATCTTATCATCACCGGTGGTGCCAATATATATCCAGTGGAAGTTGAAGAAGTTCTTTATACCCATCCGGCGATAGCCCTAGCCGCTGTGATTGGAATTCCGGATAGTGTCAAAGGAGAACTGGCCGCAGCCTATATTGTCCTTAAGAAAGGTGTAAACGCTACAGAAAAAGAAATCATTAATTTTGTAAGAAGCAGGATTGCAAAATATAAAGCCCCTCGGATGGTTGAATTTGTGGATTCTTTACCTCAAGGGCCCACCGGTAAAATCTTGAAGCGTGAATTGAGAGCGAAATTGCAAAAAAAAGATTGAATACTTGTGGAATACTGTCGATTCAAAAAAGACCGAGCATAGCGATTTAGTAGATACCCGGGTCCAGAGGGCCCGGCACTGGTTCCTCCCTGAAAGGGAGTGCTGGTTTTATTACATACGAGTGCCTAAAATGAGCTAAAGTGAACTAAAGTGCCTAAAGTT
>JAJRVC010000699.1 GCA_024277475.1 Deltaproteobacteria bacterium | reverse complement strand
TCTCCGATAGAGATCACATCACCATCTTTTAATAGAATGTCAGGTTGCAGCGGTAAATTACCGGCATCGTCGCTGTGTGCAGCAATCGGTATGTTCAGGACGGATTTCAGCTCGGATAGGGCGCCGGTATTGTCCATGTGATTGTGGGTCATCAGGATGTATTCGGGAACGGTTCCGTTCAGCCCCTCCGATATTTTGCCCGCTTCGGCCGGCGCATCCACCAGCACGCTTGCACCGGTTTGCAGGCAAATCAGGATATAGGCGTTGGTGCCGAAGGGTCCCAATTCAAGTTTTTCGATTTGGATGCTGTCATCTTTCACCACGTTTACCATTTTTTCTCCCCGATATTCGGATTTTGTTATCTCAATGAAGGGTCTGTCTTGATATATTGTTTTACCACAAAAATGCATAAAAATAATTACTGAGCCTATAGTAAGTACCATTCATATTCTGCGGATGTCAAATCCCTTTTAATTCCGAACAATTTCGATTTGACACTTTCACGATTGAGCTCCATATTTATCCAATTATTTCCCATAACATTATTTTTTTATTGTCTTATGACCTTTTCGGCGTTCTCCCACCGGGGCGTAGGCCATGTGGTAGGACCTATGGGCCGGAGGCTGTGAGCTCTGCGGTGAACTATTACCCGATATAGACGGCCGGTTTGCCATAATTGATTTATGCATTATTATTCAATAAACTATTTTACTCTGATAATGTGAGAAAACTGAACTAGCTGTGAAGCAAAAAAACAAATGGTGAGCGCTATAGAAAATTCATACACGGTTGAACCTGAGACCCTGGACAGCCTTTTTGCAACCTGGCAGCGAACCGGCAGTTTTCTGCCATGGAATTGTCTTTTTGTATTGCCTGTCTGGTTAAAGATCTGGTGGAAAAACTTTGGCCGCAACGCAACGCTGTATCTGTTGTCTATTCGCCATGAGGGCCGTACCATCGGTATTGCACCGCTTCAGAGAAGCGGCGATACGGTCCGGCTCTTGGGAGATAAGAACGTGTGCGATAATCTCGACTTTATCGTCGCGCCCCGGAAATCTGCGGAATTTTACCGCACCCTGATAGATTATTTAAAACAAGAGGGTGTCAAGCGGCTGGAATTGGAGCCGGTTCGTCAGGATTCGTCAGTCATGGCGCAGTTGTTACCGGTGGCTGAAAAAACCGGCTGCAGGATTTCATGCGAAGGCAATGACGTCTCATTTGAAATGCCGCTGCCGGGCAGTTGGGACGACTACCTCTCTATTTTAAGCGGCAAGGAACGCCATGAGATCAGACGAAAGCTCAGGCGTTTATACGAGGCCGGCCAAATAAGCTACCGACTGGTCGATGATGCTTCCTCGCTGAAAAAAGAAATGGCAGTTTTTCTGGCGCTGTTCAGATCCAATCGATCCGATAAAGCCGAGTTTATGAACGATCAGATGGTTCCGTTTTTCAATGAGTTGGCAGAGGCTCTGAATGAGGCCCGAATCCTAAAGCTTTTTTTCCTCGATCTTGACGGAAAGCCTGTCGCTGCGGCCCTGTGTTTTAGTTATCACTCGACCATGTATCTTTACAATAACGGTTACGATAAACGTTTTGGTTCGTTGAGTGTGGGATTGCTCGGCAAAGTGCTCAGTCTCAAGGAAAGCATCCAATCCGGCAAAAAAACCTACGATTTCCTGAAAGGTGCGGAAGTGTATAAAAAGCGTTTGGGGGGGCAGCCGGTTCAGCTATACCGGTGCTTGATTGATTTATTGTAATATCAATTTGACGTTTGTTTGGATGGTTTGGATATTCGCTTTTTTATAGGTTCTGCCGGAACGAAGTCTCTTTAAATTACCAATGTGCTTGCTGCCCCGAAGGGGCCACTTTTTCCGAGCGTATTCTTGGAAAAAGCATAGAGTCTTAATTGTGAATTCTTCGCATTTTGTAAAAAAACTTTTTCACCACGAAACCGCGAAATTTAGAAAATACGAAATTTATATTATCATTTTTTCGTGCTTTCGTGCTTTCGTGATTATTTTTTTTGGGTTCCCCGATAAAGCTTGCCCAGGTTGGGCATGAATCGCGACAACAAGGATACAAAGGTGGGTGAAAAACAGTTAAAAATTGCAATGCTCAGCATACATTCCAGCCCTATCGGAGAACTGGGAACAAATGACACCGGCGGTATGAGTGTTTACATCCGGGAGCTTGCCCGTGAGCTTGGCAGACGCGGTCATCGCATCGATATTTTCACCCGCCTCCGTAACGGCAGGTATCAACCCGTCATCGACCTTTTTGAGAAAGTGCGTCTGATTCATCTCGGCATTCCAAACAACGGCAACCTCTCCAGACTGGCTCTTTATCCATATTTACCTGATTTTTTTAAATCAATGGAGGCTTTCAGATCCCATGAAAGCATCGAGTATGACCTTATTCACAGTCACTACTGGCTGTCCGGCCGATTGGGAAGTTGGGCACAGGAGCTTTGGAATCGGCCGCATCTTGTCATGCTGCATACCCTCGGTGAGGTAAAAAACCGAACGGGTGTGGGCCCGCCTGAGCCCGAACTTCGCATCGCCGCCGAAAAGGAGCTCGTAAAAACCTGCCATCGCATTTTGGCCCCAACCGACCGCGAAAAAGAAAACCTGGTGCGGTTCTATGGCGTTTGCGGGCAGAAGATCGGCGTCGTACCGTGCGGTGTCAACCTGGATCTTTTCCATCCTCAAGAAAAACAGGTAGCCCGCAAGCAGTTGGGTTTTGACGCGGACGACATCATCCTGCTTTATGTCGGTCGCTTCGAGCCTTTAAAGGGCATCGACACGCTTCTGCAGGCAATGTCCCATCTCAAGGGCCACAGGCGGCTTCGATTGGTACTCATCGGCGGCGATGGTGATGAGGCACCCGAATCTCAGTTCCTGAGACAAAAGGCCATGAATTTAGGAATTGAAAAAAACGTTTTGTTTGCTGGACGAGTCGATCAAAAGCATTTGCCGCCCTATTACAGTTCAGCGGATATTCTGGTAATCTCGTCTCACTACGAAAGCTTCGGTCTGGTCGGATTGGAAGCTTTGGCATGCGGCCGGCCGGTTGTTTCCACCCCTGTGGGAGCTATGGAAAGTCTGATACAGCAAAAGCAGGCCGGACACGTCGTCGGCGATACCCTACCCCGCTCTCTGGCCAAGGGGATTCAGTCGGTTATCACCAATTCTACACCGCCGGCTGATGAG
Organism: Deltaproteobacteria bacterium; assembly: GCA_024277475.1. The sequence continues at coordinate 6,174 of JAJRVC010000699.1, read as the reverse complement.
ATTCGTAAATCCGTCCTCGAGTACAGCTGGTCAAATGTTGCTTCAGCGATACTCAAAGAATATGAAACAGCAATATGGCACCCGTCTTTTAAAGATGATTGCCGGGTTTCCGATCGAGTATCATGCGGACAACCGTAAGCCCCCCAATGTCAGAGGAAATTGGGGTGGTGAAAATTACCCGTAACATGTCCTCTAAATTTTATTCCGGTTTTATCCCAACATACAGATATCGTTGATTGGTTAACCTGTAAACTATCCAAAAAGGACTGGACTTTAAGTTCTTTTGACAGTCTTGTTTTATACTAAAATTCAAAACCAGGAGGTTTTCTGTGACACAGCTTTGTGATGTGATGATTCTTAGCCCTCACCCGGATGACGCGGAATTCGGTGCTGCTGGAACGGTGGCGCGTTGGACGAATGAGGGCAGAGCGGTCGTCTATGTAATTTGCACCAATGGCGATAAAGGGTCCAGCGACTATTCCCTCACATCGGAGCAAATCTCTGCCATGCGTAAAAAAGAACAAAGAGCAGCTGCCGATACGTTGGGAGTGCGTGAAGTTGTTTTTCTGGACTACCCTGATCAAGGTTTGGAAGATACACCCGAAATGAGAAAACAGTTTGTCAGGTTGATCCGAACCTATCGACCGCAAACGCTGGTAACTTCAGATCCCTATCGCCGCTATCTCTGGCATCGGGATCATCGCATTGTCGGTCAGGTAGCGATGGATGCCGTCTTTCCATATGCCAGGGATCATTTGGCCTACCCCGATTTGCTCGCAGAAGGGTTCGAACCTCATAAAGTGGAAGATATTCTGTTCTGGGCGGCTGAAGACATCAACTTCCGGTCTGATATCAGCACTACATACGATCGCAAAATTGCAGCCTTGCGCTGCCATAAAAGCCAAATGAAAACGTTTACATCAGCGGATCCCTTCGGCTGGCTGAAAAACCGTTGCCGCCAAATGGCCCAGGGAGAAAGCTACGAACTGGCCGAGGGCTTCCACCGGGTTGAATTACCTCAATAGCAGACCCGCGAAAGGTCCGCCTTCGACGGATCAATTTTGATATGGCCGCAAAAAGGCACAAAAAGCACAAAAATTAAAATGACAGAGCGACCTGTTAGGTCGTAGCCGAAGGCGAAGCCTGAAGCGACATCCACAAATAATCAATATTCAATTTTCAATTCTCCGATAAAGCGGGATTTACGCTTCGCTACAACCGGCTAATCTTGTCCGGATTCGGGCTTACCCTGTCCGCACAGAGGGCAACCCTGCATTTGCAGGGGCTTTTCCAAACCGCTCTTTTCGAGAAGAACTTCATCCTGCAACAACTCCAGCGTGGGTCCGTCAGCCGTAACACCACCCTGGTGCATCACGATGGTTCTTTCGCATACATCCACCGCCATGTCTAAATCATGGCCGGCAATAATTTTGGTATGTTCAAATGTTTTAAGCTGTTCGATCAAACGGCGCCGGGCTCTGGGGTCAAGTCCTGAAGTGGGCTCATCCATCACCAGGATGTCGGGCGACATGGAAAGCACCGATGCGATGGCCACAGACCTCTTTTCACCTCCGGAAAGTTTATACGGCGGCCTATCCTTCAGATGAGGCACCCCCATGGTTCCAAGCGCCTGCATGACCACCGTTTCCACCTCCTCCACAGGCAAACCGAGATTCAATGGACCGAAGGCGACATCATCGAAGACGGTTGGCATAAACAACTGGTCATCCGGGTCTTGAAAGACCATACCGACCGTACGCCTCACTGCTTTTAAATTTTTTTTTGTCAAAGGAAAATCACCTATTCTCAAAGCTCCCTGACTCGGCAGCAGATAGCCGTTCAAATGCAATAAAAGAGTGGATTTGCCGGCACCGTTTTCCCCGACAATAGCAACAGACTCGCCATGGGTAATGCGAAAAGATACGCCCCTGATACCCGGGGTGCCATCGGCGTAAATGTAATGCAAATCCCGGGCCTCAACGATATGATGGCTCATTTGAAAAACTCCATAATCACGCTGCCCATCAGGGTGGGAACATTGTAGACCCGCATAAGGATAAACAGGGCCGACCAACCGACCGTAAACCCGATTTCCCTGGGACCGAACCGTAATGGCTTAATAATTCGAATTTCGCCGTCAAACCCCCGGCAGCACATCGCCATGTAAATACGCTGGGCCCGGTCCATGGTACGCAGCAGCAAATGGCCTACCAGTGGAGCGTACGCCTTTATTCCTAAACCGCCACTTTCACAAGTCCGAAGAGATCTGGCACGAACCATCCGGGCGGCCTCATCCACGAGGACAAACATATATCGGTACAGAAACACTAACTGAACCACGAAGACTCTAGGTGTGCCCAGTTTGTCCAGCGCCATGCAGACAGCATTGAAACCGGTCACCGCAATCAGGGTCAGTGCAATCCCCACCGTAAGGACAAACCGGATCAGGATGGATACAAATGAAACCCAACCACCGGATATGCCGATTCCCCCCAGGCTGAAAAAGATATCATGGTCGATGAGCGGGTTAAATATGCCGATCATAACAGCAAAAGGAGATACTATCAGTAATTTTTTCAGCAGGTAGACAGGCGGAACATTGCCCATGATGCCCAAAAACACCGGATACACAAAATAAGGGATAAGCGCCGAAATTTCATATTTGCCGAAAGAAATCACAGTCGTGATAAACACAAGGCTGGTTATCAGCTTAGCACGCGGGTCCAGTTGATGAATTGAGGTCTGCTGAGAGGACAGCGAGTCCATATAACCAATGTCAAAAAAATGTTTATCAAGCTTGGCCATCTTCAATAATCAATTCCCCGATAAAGCGGGATTTACGCTTCGCTACAACCGGCTTGTCCGAGCTAGGGTTTTCATAAAACGTTGGGGTTATCCGTCAGGTTCAATGTTTTTTTACGGTGCTTGAGCGCAAATCCGAGCAGCCCGGCCAAAAGCATGGTGAGTGTACCGCCGACCAGACCGGAAACGGTCCTGCCCGCATCCACAGCCGGTTTGGATTCGGAAGATTCTGGCGGCTGCCCGGTTTCTTTTAATTTAAAGCCATAATCCGGCAACAAAGCCATTTTCTCCTGGGCATTGGCCAGTGCGGTATGCACACCCTTGCGGGGCGTGTCCAATTCACCCGTTCCGGCTGTTTTAAACATCGACCACTCCAGGCCGTCCGGATTTGAGGAAGCAAACCAACTTAATATGCCGCCTGTCACCACTGCTGCCGCGAGAAATCCAATGATCACTTTCCGCAGGGAAAGGTTTACAATGGTCGCTGATGCACTCACTGCTCTAATTATTTCAGGTCGTGCCTTCCAGACAAAAAGAACCACGGCTGACGTTGCCAGGCCCTCAACAATACCGATCGCCAGATGAATAGGTTGCATCAGGAGTAAAAATGTGCCGAAGGGCAGTTCCGTTACCCCTGAAAACAAGGTTTCGAGCACAACGCTGAAAGCCCCCAGCTGGAGCCCGACAACGGCGGAAACGGTGGCCGCTGCAAACAAACGCCTCTCGCTCAGCGTGGTGCCGGCAATATTTTTAAAAATGAGTGGATAAACAATAAAGCATGGGAAAAATCCGAGATTGAAAATATTGCACCCCAGGGCCATCAGACCGCCATCTGCGAAAAACAGTGCTTGGACAACCAGCACCGAGGCCATTGTCAGAAAACCCGCATAAGGCCCGAGCAGGATGGCCAGGATCATGCCTCCCCCGAGATGTCCGCTGGAACCGGTGCCGGGGATGGTAAAATTGATCATTTGGGCTGCGAAAATAAACGCACCCACCACCCCCATCAGGGGAATTCTGGCATCATCCATATCATCCTTAACCTTTTTTGAGCAATATCCGATCAGCCCGGCGGAAACCACCCACATAGTGCCGCCAACGGCTGGCGATATCAAAGCATCGGCCATGTGCATTTTTTTGATCCTTTCACATAAAAGTCGTTCACAGGTTCAGGGGTTGCATTCTCTTCCCTGGACTGCATCTGGGATGTGTATTTACGACAAAAGCGTCAGCTTCGTCAGGCCTATTTGCAGCCAAATTGGCAATTATTTGAGAAAATGAGCGTTTTTAACCAGGATTTCGGGTCTTTAAAGCCTTCTTTGTCCTTAACCCTGAACGTTGAACCCTGAACCTACGAACGGTTAGAGCATCGGAGGTCTGAATTATCGCAAATTTCCACAAAAAAAAACCACGCAGGTATATTGTGTGATCGTAATCAACCTTCGTGGTTTTGCTGCCAACTTGAATTGTTTTTTTTAAATAATGGCTTTCTTAGCCATATTTGCAGTATATTATAAGAATAAATGGCTCCACTTGTCAAGAAAAATTCTCGATTTAATCCTATCTTCCCCTCAATTTTCTGAAACGCCATCTTTTGTGTTCTATTTATGGTCTTTTCATTTGATGAACCCAATGGTATGATTCGAGACCAAAATCTAAACCGGCAGCCTCATTTTATAGAAATCTTCCGAACATGTTTTCAGAAATTGGAAAAGAGGCCCATCCGGTCTTTCCATCCAACGACGGAGATCTCACAATGGCAGAGGAAAATTTAAAAGGATAAGGCCGCCCAAAAAGAAAATCCGGAGTCAAAATTGTGAGGGCTCTTGGATTGGGAAGTCTAACGCACAAATTCGCTGGAAGGCGGTCGACGGGGACAACCCCACCCAATGGGTCCCTCGCGGACGAGGGTTACACCAATAGGCGCTTGGTTCGTTTTTCTGACAACATGTTATTAAAAACTTAGTGATTAAAAGGAGATATAACCATAACATACCGATACCTTATCTGCCTGCTCATTTTCCTGAGCTATGTCCTGGTATTTTTTCACCGCCTGTGTCCGGCTGTCATCGCCCTTGATATCCAGTCCTCATTCGGTATTACCGGAACTTTGCTGGGTGTACTGAGTTCGGCTTATTTCTACTCTTACGCCATCATGCAGTTGCCCACAGGTCTCATGGCGGATTCATGGGGTCCGCGAAAAACCGTATCGGTTTTCTTGATCCTAGCCGGTGTCGGATCTGTGGTAATGGCCATTGCACCGAATTTCCCGGTGGCCGTCATGGGCCGTATCCTTGTCGGTATCGGCGTCTCCACCGTCTTCGTCTGCAACTTCAAACTGCTGTCCGATTGGTTCACCCCACGCCAATTTATCATCATGGGCAGTGCCTTCATGTCCATGGGCGGCATCGGGGCGCTGTCTTCCAGCGCTCCCCTGGCGTGGGTCAGCAATGTCATCGGTTGGAGAATGACATTTCTATCCGTAGGCATAATTACCCTGCTGATGGCCACCCTCGTGTATGCGTTTGTCCGCAACCGGCCATCTGAGATGGGTTTACAGCCGATCAACCCGGATCGCGACTAAGCGCAAAAAGGAATTGGGCTGATCAATGGCATGAAGATGGTCCTCACTTCAGGTCGCTTCTGGCCCCCGGCCGTTTGGGCTTTCTGTGTTATCGGCATATCCTTTGCCATCGGAGGATTGTGGGGCGGCCCCTATCTGATGCAGGTTTACGGCTATAGCAAAACGTCAGCCGGGGGCGTTTTATCCACCTTCGCTTTGGCCTTGATCTTCGGCAGCCCGATATTAGGCTGGCTTGCCAACCGGTTTGGCAGAAAATCGGTTCTTATCTGCTGCAGTTTGATGTTAATTGTGGTGAGTACAATCATGGGCTTATATGTAGATTCGATGACCCTGCCTGCGCTTTACGTTCTGTTTTTTTGCCTTTTTCTCTCCGGCGGCGCCATTGGGCCGGTGATTGCTGCCGTAGCCAAGGAGCTTTTCCCCATTGCCATTTCGGGAACGGCGGTTGGTGCGGTTAATCTTTTCCCATTCGCAGGTGGAGCAATCTTTCAAATCTTGATCGGCGCCGTGCTGACTGCCCGGGGACAGGGGCAGGGGCAATATACGACGGCCGGTTTTCGAGACATGTTTTTAATCTGTCTGGCCGGGGCCGTAATCTCTCTGGCCGCCGCCTTTATCATGAAAGAGACTCTTCACAATACGGAAGATTAGGCCCTTAGGAGTCACTCAAGAATAATTTCACATTTTCATGCCATTAAAGTGTAATTCCATTGGGGGAATATTTCATGTCGATTGATTTTGAGTGACGCCATTTGTTTGTTAGAAATCTTTTTGCCTTTTTCATAATG
>JAJRVC010000043.1 GCA_024277475.1 Deltaproteobacteria bacterium | reverse complement strand
GCCCTGGATCATGGAGATCGACTGAAAAGTCTTACCTTGTGTGATACGGCAGCCATCATGGCCGAGGAGGTCCAGCCCATATGGCAGCAGCGCATTGCCACTGCCCGTGAAAAAGGTCTGCAGGATCAGGTCGGCGAAACCCTGGAACGTTGGTTCACACCGGAATTTCTTTCACGCAATTCCCCGCAGGTTGAGATGATTCGTCGGCAGATTGCGGCAACACCGGTGGCCGGCTATATCGGCTGCAGTGAAGCCATCCGGAACCTTGACAACCTAAAGCGGCTTTCCGGGATCGGCATTGCCACATTGATCATTGTCGGTGAGGAGGACCCTGGAACACCGGTAGCTGCTTCTGAAGCCATGCAGGAACGTATTGAGGGTTCGAAACTGGTGGTGCTGCCCGCTGCCCGGCATTTGTCCAATATTGAACAGTCCGGGGCTTTTAACCAGGCGCTGATGGATTTTTTGATGAATTTGATCTAATGATTTGACGAAGCGCAATCTTCAGGAGAGAAAATCGCTTATGCCTGAATTCAGATTTTCCAATATTGAACGTGAAATGGAAATTTACGGATATGACGCGGTGGTAAAAAGCCACTGTCGAATGTGCCATGGCGGTTGCGGGGTTTTAGTCTATACAAAAAACGGCAAAGTGGCCAAAATTGCCGGCGATCCGGACTGTCCCATCAACCATGGTACACTCTGCAGCAAGGGACTTGCCTCCACCCAGTTGGTCTATCACCCGGATCGATTGACCAATCCGGTACGAAGAATCGGGCCGAAGGGCAGCGGTAAATGGGAGCGTATTTCCTGGGATGAAGCCCTGGATACCATTGCCGGGCGGATTTTGGATTATAAAGACCGGTTCGGCGCAGAATCCATTGTGATGGGATACGGCACCGGTCGTGAAAACGAAGCGGTTATTTACCGCTTTGCCAACCTGCTGGGGACTCCCAATGTGCTGACGGCCGGACATTTTTGCTACGGCCCCCGGATTGCCACCGGTATCATCACCTGCGGGACCAATCCTATTGTCGATTACGAAAATAACCCCAAGTGTATCATGGTGTGGGGCAACAACCTGGTGATCAGCAACCCGGATTGTTATAAAGGAGAGTCTTTTTCCGTCAGCCTGGACGCCGGGGCAAAGCTGATTGCCGTTGATCCCCGCCTCACCCGCATAGCCGCCCGGGCCGACGTCTGGCTGCAGCTCAGGCCCGGTACCGATACGGCCCTGGCGTTGGGTATGCTCAATGTGATCGTGAATGAAGAACTTTATGACAAGGAATTTGTAACGAACCATGTTTACGGTTGGGAGCCGTTTGTCAAACGGGTCAATGAATATCCAGTTGAAAAAGTAGCAGAAATTACCTGGGTACCGCAGCATAAAATCAGGCAGGCCGCGCGGTTGTTCGCCACCACCCAACCAGCCGCTATCCAATGGGGGGTGGCCATTGAGCAGCAGGTTACCTGTGCCGACAACAATCGCTCACTGATGGCCCTGATGGGGATAACGGGAAACATCGACGTACCCGGTGGACAGGTCTTGTTTAGTACCGCCAAAATAAGGAATGTGGGACAGTTCGGTGCCCACAGAATGCTGCCTGATGAACAGGCAAAAAAGCGTTTAGGCGGGGACCGTTTTCGACTGGCCGGAAATTTTGCCATCATCAATCCCAAATGCGTTTGGGATGCGATTTTAGAGGAAAAGCCCTATCCGGTAAAAATGCTTTTTTTCATCAGTTCCAACCCGGTCTTGACCCGCGCTAATGCCAAAGAGGTTTACCGCGCCCTTGAAAAGGTGGATTTTATGGCGGTTGCCGACTTTTTTTTGACCCCGACGGCCGAGCTTGCGGATATCGTGTTGCCGGCGGCAACCTGGCTTGAGATGGATTACATCGGGGACTTTTGGAAACGCCACGGCTACCTTCTACCCCGTCGAAAAGTTGTGCAGATCGGTGAATGCCGGTCCGATCACGAAATGATCAATGACCTCGGTCACAGGGTAGGGCAGTCCGAGCACTGGTGGGATGATTTCGAAGGTGCTCTCGATTATATTTTAGAACCCTCGGGGATCAAATGGCAGGATTTTACAAAGATGGATTATATCCGCGGTCAAGTCAAGTACCGCAAGTATCAGGAAAGAGGATTTTCGACCCCTACCAAGAAGTTTGAGCTTTACTCAACGCTGCTCGAAAATTGGGGATACGATCCGTTACCCAAATTCCGAGAACCCCCCGAAAGCCCTGTCAGTATGCCGGAAGGGCACAAACAGTTTCCCTATATTTTGATTACCGGTGCCCGCTCTCCCGGATTTTTTCACACGGAAAACCGCCAGGTACCCTGGCTGAGAGAACTTCACAAAGATCCGCTGGTGGAGATCCATCCCGCAACCGCTGAAAAAGAAGGCATCAAAGAAGGCGAGTGGGTCATTGTCGAGTCTGCGCGGGGAAAAGTCAGGCAGCGCGCCAGACTGTTTGCCGGCATCGATCCGCGGGTCGTTAGTGCGCAGCATGCCTGGTGGTTGCCGGAAAAAAAGGATGCCACCCATGGCTGGGATGAATCCAATATCAATATATTGACCGATAATGCCTATGACACCTGTGATCCGGCCATGGGAGCTACTAATGTCAGAACACTTTTATGCAAAATTTACCCGGAAGGGAGGTAATGAATCAAAGCCTGAATAGTGGCGCAAAACAAATAGGATTTATAAGGACGAGTCCATGATTAAATTTAAGCTGACAATAGACAACCATTTATGCTGGGGCTGTAAAACCTGTGAAGTGGCCTGCAAACAGGAAAACCGGGCAAAGAATGGCATCAAATTAATTTCCGTTCAGGAAGAAGGCCCCTGTTTGATTGAAGGCAAACTGGATTTTTCTTTTCATGTCAAGGTATGCCGACACTGCGATGATCCCCCATGTGCCGAGGCCTGTCCGGAAGAAGCCATCAGCAAAAGAAAAGACGGCATTGTTGTCATGGATTACAGCCTGTGCACCGGATGTCAGGCCTGTGTCGAAGCGTGCCCCTATGATGCCATTGAGTTTGACGAGGATAAAACCGTCGCCCAAAAGTGCAATCTCTGCTATCACCGGGTGGACCAGGGGCTTGTTCCCGCTTGTGCCGACAATATCTGTCCGGCACATTGCATCTGTTTTGGATTTTCAGAAGAAATTGAGAAAAGAAGAAAAAAGCCGTCCGGGCAGCCTAATCCGGATCCACGTGAACGATGACTCTGTCGAGCTCATCCATCTCCTCTACAAGATATTGTTCCACTGTTTTGGCGATGCGGTGCCCTTCGGACACCGTCAATTGACCATCGACGACAATATGAATTTCTACCTGATAAAAACCTCCTGATGTTCTAACTCTAAGATCATGTGCATCCATCACACCTTCGACAACCCTTGAAAGCTCCATAAGCTTTTTTATTACTTCGGGCCGAGGGGCTGTGTCGGTAAATTCACGCAGCGTTTTTCCGATAATATTCAACCCGACTTTGATGATAAAAAAAGATACTATCAGGGCTGCGAAAGAGTCCAGAATGTGCCAGGAAGGTTTAATAAGCGTTCCCGCAACACCCAGCAGAACCGCCACTGAGGAAAGGGCGTCTGAACGGTGATGCCATGCGTTGGCCACAATAAGCTGGCTTTTTATGCGTCGTCCTATGAGAACCGTGTAGCGATACAGGATTTCTTTCAATGCGATCGACACGCCGGCCCCGACCAGGGCTATTGCCGTGGGATGGCTTTCGGTGTGATGATAGATACTCAAAGCTGCTTCCATCCCTAGATACACGGCTGTTGCAATGAGAGCCAGCCCTATGACGGCGGATGCCAACGTCTCGATGCGGGCATGGCCAAAATGATGCTCCTTGTCAGGAGGCTTACGCCCGATTTTAATGCCGACAAGAACCACAACGTCGGTAAAAAGGTCGGAAATAGAGTGGACTGCATCCGCTATCAAAGCCTGGCTGTCACCGAATATGCCGGCTAAGAATTTTAACAGGATCAGGAGGACATTGGCAAGAAGTCCTAGCAGCGTAACCCTTCTGCCCGCTATTGCTGAAGATGTTTTAGATTTGGTCATCGATACCCTTATGCCCGTCTGGAGGTGATTTCTTTGATGCGAGCCTGAATGATTTTTTCTTCATGCCGGCGCTTTTTCGCCGCTGCTTCGGATACCTTCGTGATGATCTGATCTATGTCAACCGGTTTCATCAGGTAATCAAAGGCACCCTGTTTCATCCCCTCAATGGCCGATGCGACATCCGCGTGACCGGAGAGCATCATGACCTCGACCAGGGGACTCTTTTTTTTGATCTCCGCCAGTGTTTCGATTCCGTCCATGCCCGGCATTTTTACGTCCAGAATAACGACTTCGATATTTTTGTTCCTGTCAAGGACCTGCAGGGCCTCTTCGCCGCTGAACGCTTTTAAAATCATTAAATTTCTCAGCGCTAACCGCTCACTGAATGTTTCAACGAAGCTGACCTCATCGTCTACTAATAATACGATTGCGATGCTCATCGATATGCTCCCCTTTAAAAATATTTTAGCGTGAATTTCGTTTTGAAGGAGCCTGTGATAACTCCGACATTAAGCCGCCACTTCCAGTGCCGGACCCGGCAAGGATGAACTTATCCGGCCATTGTCACGGGCATGCCCATCAGGGGCCAGAGCACGAAAACGGCAAAGGCGGTGACAATCATCAACAGGATACTGGCCGGTATGCCGTATAGAAAAAATTCGCCGGTAGTAAACTGTCCGGAGTCATAAGCGATGGCGTTGGGAGCCGCACCCACCAGCAATAGAAACGGCATCCCGGCGGTGACCAGGGCCGCAAACAGAATCACCTCACCGGTCACTCCCAGGTAGGGGGCGATGACCAGGGCTACCGGCAGGGAAATGGCGATGGCAGCCACGTTCATGATAAAGTTGGTCATCATCAGGACCATAAAAGCGATGCTCATGACGAACACGAACCAGTTGGCTTCCTGGAACATCCCCAGCCAGTTGACGGCCATCCAGTTGGCGGCGCCGGTCTGCCACAGACAGTTCCCGATGCTCATGGCGCCGGCGAAAAGCAGAATGATGTTCCAGGGGATGGATTCCAGGTCGTCGATGTCCATGATGCCGGTGACAAAAAACAGGATGGTCGATACCAGGATGATGGCGGTTTTGTCAATGGGCTGCAAGAGCGAAATGTAGGGGCGCAGCGCCATGGTAACGATGCAGGCCCCGACAATGGCCGCCGCTTTGATCTCGTTGCGCGTCAAAGGCCCAAGTTCGGCGTTCAG
>JAJRVC010000698.1 GCA_024277475.1 Deltaproteobacteria bacterium | reverse complement strand
TCGTGAAAACAATGTGGGCTCCATGGCGTATGGAGTACATACTGTCTGAAAAAGAAGATACTTGCATATTTTGCGATGGCTTATCGAATAACGATGACCTGACGCTCTTAAAGAGCGAAGATATCCTGGTGATGATGAATAAATTCCCCTATATCAACGGTCATCTATTGGTTGCACCCGTCCGGCACATATCCGGTTTGGATCAACTCAGCAAATCAGAACTGGGTGAACTGCTGACCGTGGTGGATCGATCGGTACAGATTTTAAAGCAGGTCATGAAACCCGATGGATTCAATGTGGGGCTTAATTTGGGGAAAGTAGCGGGAGCAGGTGTTGAAGAGCATCTGCACTTTCACGTCGTTCCCAGGTGGTTCGGCGATACGAATGCGCTGACTGTTTTTGCAGATGTAAGGGTTATTCCCGAACACATCAGGGCAACCTATGATAATTTAAAACCCTATTTCAACAAGCTGGATTTAACCAACAAAATTAATGGAGAAATTTCATGAAGAAAGCAACTCTGATTATCTGGGCTATTATTTTCGGACTCATGGCATTGGTGATTTTTCAGAATCAGACCTTTTTTATGACCAACCATCCCCTCCGGCTCAACCTTGGTGTCATTGATGAGTTGCATACACCGGCCAACATGCCCATTGCAGTTGTTTTTGTTTTTTTCTTTTTAGCCGGTGTTGTCATTGCCTATCTTTTTAACTTTTCAGCCCGATTCAAGGCCAGACGCATAACCAAAAAGCTCAATGTTGCCATTTCGTCCCACCAAGAGGAAATCGCCAATTTAAAGAACGAACTTAACACTTTAAAAGGACTGGACACACCAGCGGTAGGGCAGGCAGCAGAAACCAAAACCGATAGCGACGCAATTATAGAGCTCACCGGTGACAGCCTGGTCAAAAATCCCGCCGACCAGCCTGGCAAGTCTTCTATTGATAAACAAGAAGCAAACTCCGCTAAGGATTCGAAAGATAAATCGAGTAAAAAATAATCATAATACCACAGACATTGAAAAATTAATTTAAATTAGAATGCAATCATTCCATAATTCCAATTGGTGCGAAGCCTTGATGTTCTGTCTTTAGTTCCTCAATTGATTCATGAGCCCACCTAAATCCACTCCGATGATAAAGCAGTACCTGTCCATTAAGGAGCAGTATCCGGATGCGATACTGTTCTATCGAATGGGCGATTTCTATGAAATGTTTTTTGAAGATGCCCATGTGGCATCGCGCATTCTTGAGATCACGCTGACATCACGCAATAAAAATGACGAATCTCCAGTTCCCATGTGCGGATTTCCCCATCGGGCTGCTCCGGGTTATATTGCTAAATTGATCCGCCGGGGATACAAAGTTGCCGTTTGTGACCAGGTTGAAGATCCGGCCAAGGCCAAAGGCCTTGTTAAACGTGATGTCGTCCGGGTAATCACGCCCGGCATGATTATAGAAAATGAATTGTTGGATGAGAGAGCCAACAATTATGTTCTCGCTGTTGCCTGCAAAGATGATTTTATCGGTATTGCCTATCTGGATATTTCCACCGGAACCTTCCGGGTGGCTGAATCAAAGGATTTTGCTTCGGTCATTGAAGAAATTCGTCGGGTTGCGCCGAGCGAGGCCCTTCTATCAGAGTCTTCGAAGAACGACCCGTTTTTTTCTACAATAGAAAAGGTTTTGTCAGAGGTATCCATTTCTTATCTGAATGACAAGGCGTTTGAACACAAAAAGGGATATGAGCACCTCACCGCTCAATTCAAAACCGTTACACTTGAGGGATTTGGCTGTGAGAATATGAAAGCGGCTGTCTGTGCTGCCGGTGCGGTGGTCTTTTATGTTCGCGAAACCCAAAAACAAAGGATAGAACATCTAACTCGAATCGAAACCTATTGGCTGGACAAATACCTTCTGGTCGACGACTTGAGTCGGCAGAATCTTGAATTGTTTAAAAATATTCGCACAGGTACCCGCAAGGCAACGCTGCTGAGCATCATCGACCGTACCGTCACTGCCATGGGCGCGCGCTTACTGGCGAACTGGCTGCGTTATCCTCTGGTTGACCCCGATGCAATCTGTTTGCGCCATGATGCGGTTTATGAAGCCAAAGAAAATATTCAGATACGCCGGAGCATTCGCGAAAAACTGAAATCGGTTTATGACATCGAACGGATCGGAAGTAAAATTGTGATGGGACAGGCGAATGCAAGGGACCTGGTAGCGCTGAAGCGTTCATTGGAAATGCTTCCGGGCCTGTGGTCGTTGTTGGCAGAATTAAAAACTGCGCTGTTTCGTCCGATAGACAATCTTGACTCACTCCAAAGCCTGGCCGAACTTATTGAGCGATCGATTCGCGAGGATGCACCGCCGACAATTAACGAAGGCGGAATCATTAAAATAGGATATCAGAAAGAACTGGACGAGCTTGTTCAGATCAGCCGTGATGGCAAAGGCTGGCTGGCCCGGCTGGAGAGCCGCGAAAGGCAAGCCACAGGCATCAGCACCCTTAAGGTCCGATTCAACAAAGTTTTCGGATATTATCTGGAAGTCTCTAAAAGCCGTTCGTCTTCCGTTCCCGCCCACTATGTTCGAAAGCAGACTCTCGTCAACTCCGAGCGCTATATCACCGAAGATCTTAAATCATTTGAGATAAAAGTGCTCGGAGCGGAAGAACAGCGGGCTGCCCTTGAATACCGGATATTTAGTGAGATTCGCGACGAGGTCGTTAACAACAACCAGCACATCCAGACGGCGGCCCGGTTTTTAGCCCGGATCGACAGCCTGATGAATCTGGCCGAAATCGCTGATAATAATGACTTTCAGCGACCGGAAATGAGCACCGACGGTTGCATCTACATTGAAGATGGCCGCCATCCGGTGGTGGAAAAGATGATAACCGGCGAACGGTTTGTCCCCAATACCATAAAACTGGATGATCAGGACAATCAGATATTAATTATAACGGGTCCCAACATGGCCGGGAAATCAACCGTGTTGCGGCAGGTAGCGCTGGTGGTCATCATGGCTCAAATGGGATCATTTGTTCCTGCCGCCAAGGCTTCGATCAGTATCACCGACAGGATTTTTACCCGTGTCGGTGCCCTGGACAATCTTTCTCACGGGCAAAGCACTTTTATGGTCGAGATGGAAGAGACGGCCAACATTCTCAACAATGCCACTGAAAAAAGTCTGATCATCATGGACGAGATCGGTCGCGGGACCAGCACTTTTGACGGCCTGAGCATTGCCTGGGCGGTGGCGGAGTATCTGCACGATTTAAACGACCAGGGGGTTAAAACTCTTTTTGCGACTCATTACCACGAACTAACGGAACTTGCTCAGACAAAACCGAGGGTAAAAAACTTCAATATTGTGGTCAAAGAGTGGAATGATGAAATTATCTTTTTAAGAAAACTGGTGGAAGGCGGTACCAACCGTAGCTACGGTATTCAGGTGGCCCGGCTTGCCGGGATCCCGTTTGCGGTGATCGGGCGTGCGAAAAAGATCCTTTACAATATCGAACAGGGAGAATACGATTCTATCGGATCACCTTGTTTGATCCGAGATGAGAAGGACGTTAGCCGAGGTCCGGTACAGCTTGATCTTTTTCGTAAACCCCAGAACCACCCGGTTCTTGATAAACTGAGCAAAGCCGATATATCAAGAATGACTCCGCTTGAAGCGTTGAATTTTTTAAATGAATTACAGGAGAAATTGAAACATGGAAATTGACCCGATTGACGCGTAATACTATCGTTAGAGACCAGCTACGGCATTTTAACCGGGAACCGTGAACGCTGAACCGCTCAATCTTGACAATTTCCTAAAAAGTCAAAATTCTCGACTTTGATATTATAGCCCATTGAAATTATTAAGTGTTAAATTTTATTTTTGTGTTTTTTGTGCCTTTTTGCGGCCACATCAACCTTGAATATGCTTCAAAAAACAATCAACTTAACGCTCATCCTGCTGTTGTGTATCCATGCCAGTCTTCTCTGGAGTGAGTCTGCCCAGGCATTTACACCCAGGCAGATGTATAGTCAGGCTGAAGTCTGTTACAAACAACTGCGTCATTCTCCTCCTAAAATGAAATATCGTCACAACTGGCTGCGTTGCATCGATAAGTTTCAGCGGGTTCAGCGTCTGGATCCTTCCGGACCTTGGGCGGCAGCCGGACTCTATAAGTCTGCAACGCTTTACCGGGAACTGGCGAAACGATCCGGTATAAAGTCGGATTATCAGAAAGCCCGTGAGATCTTCGAACGTATCGTCAGACAATTTCCAGAAAGCCGTTATCGGGACAAAGCCGCCGCTGGGGTTCAAAATTTATCATCGACCGTGATGCTGACAAATAACACTGCCGGGGCAAAATCTACCAGAGACTCCGGAGACAAGGCAGAGAATGAATATCTTAAGGCCGAATCCTGTTATAACAGTCTGCGTCAAAACTCCCGCAAAATGAAATACCGCGACAACTGGTTGCGGTGTATTGATAAATTTCATTCTGTTTATCGCAAAAATTCCAAGGGTATGCGTGCCGCCGCCAGTCTGTTTATGACCGGTAAATTGTATGCCGATCTTTATAAATACTCAAATCGAAAATCTGATCTGCAAGCCGGGTATGATCGTTATGTGCAGATCATCAATCAGTTTCCGGAAAGCCGCTATAAAGTAAAAGCATCGTTGCTCATCGACACGATGCCCCATTGGATCAAAAAGAAAGCGACCAAAGGAAACGATACTATCGCGAAGATGATCTCTGTCCGGGTGAAACCAGGATCAACTGATAAACACCTCCAGTCCCCAAAAGATAATTTTTACAAAGGCGGTCTGGGAACCGTTGATGATTTGCGATTCTGGTCAAATCCGAATTACACGCGTATCGTCATCGATGCCAGCCGGGAAACATCTTATAATCACCACCTCTTAAAAAAAGACCCTTCCATCAACAAACCCCAGCGCCTCTACGTTGACCTGAAAGAAAGCCGGTTGGGAAAGAATCTAAAAAAAAGAATCCCGATTAATGACGATTTGCTGATGGATGCTCGTGCCGGACAATACACCAATGACGCCGTCAGGGTGGTGGTTGATATCAAATCCTTTAAAACCTATAAAATTTTTTCGTTAAAGGATCCATTTCGAATTGTCATTGATGTTTGGGGCGCTGTCGCCGAGAAAAAGCCGACACAACAAAAACCTTATGCGGCATTGAAAAAAAGTAGCAAGCTTCCCACTAGTGCGCTGGCAAAGCAGCTTGCCCTCGGGATCAGCCGGATCATTATTGATCCCGGGCATGGCGGTCGTGATTATGGTGCTCCCGGATTTTTGAAAGGCATACATGAAAAAGATGTCGTGCTTCAAATTGCCCGGAGACTGGCCAAAAAAATTCGGAGAGAATTGAAATGCCAGGTTTTTTTGACCCGCAATAGTGATCGATTCTTGACCCTGGAAGAGCGCACGGCGATTGCCAATACAAAAAATGCTGATTTATTTATTTCCATTCATACCAATTCGCACAGGAACCGCAGGGCCTTTGGCATCGAAACATATTTTCTGAACCTGGCCACGGATGATGAAGCCATCCGGGTGGCGGCCTTCGAGAATGCCACATCCACCAAGAATATCAGTGATCTGCAAAACATACTGTATGACCTGATGCAAAATGCTAAAATCAATGAATCCAGCCGGCTGGCCGGTTATGTTCAGGGATCCATAGTCAATCATTTGAAACGCCAACGCTACAGCCGTATTAATGACAAAGGCGTCAAGCAGGCGCCGTTCTATGTGCTTCTCGGCGCCCAAATGCCCGCCATACTGATCGAGACTTCCTTTATCAGCAATCCAAGAGAGTGCAAAAGATTGATCAATCCCAAATACCAGGAACGATTATGCGAAGCCATTGTTTTGGGGATCAAACAATATATCAAGGAAACTACTCCGACTGCTTATCTAAAGCTCCTGCCGGTTTTAGCAAATAATGGGTGATACCATTTATTCCTCTTTTCAGGTGTTTGACCCAGCGGAAGTTATCAAAAAGAGAATATCGAATAATGAATATCGAATGTTGAAGGAAGGAATTCTACCCGTCGAGAGCCTCGGGGTCGAACGATCGATTTTTATTTCATCAAAAGACAGAGCGCAGCGATTCCATCCTTCATGATTCTGCGGTTCGATATTCGATATTCTGCGGTTCGCTGTTCCGACACTGTGTGGTTTCACATGAGGTGTCAGGACAGAGGCATTCGGGAGTTTAAACTTGAAACCTGTTCACTGCCGCCAAAAGACAACTGACATCGAGCCTAATTGCTTATGGGCGTTAAAAAAAACTCCACCCCCGCGTTAAATCCCTATGTGGTTTTAATAATAGGCATAATCGGTGTTTCAACAGGTTCGATTTTTGCT
>JAJRVC010000697.1 GCA_024277475.1 Deltaproteobacteria bacterium | reverse complement strand
ACCCATGAAAGATTCGGCAAATATACCCGGCATCTCTATAAGCATCTCGGAATGGATTCTGAGGCTCCTCAAATTGATGAGGAGTGCCGCATCGACTAAGCCGGGTATAGTGCATGGCTTGGTTTAAACATGGATATATAAATAAAATAGCCAAATTGTGATTCATAACTCAATGATTACGCTAACTCAACACACTTTGCATGGCAGGCGGGTGTTAGACGTTCAATCAATATAACCCCTATTTCGGCATTTTAATGCTGCGATCGAGCAGATCGTTTGTGTAAGCGGTTTTTATATCGAAAGGGGCCTTAAGTTTAAAATAGGTTTCGATCAGTTTATAATCACTATCCATACGCCCCGGATCGAAATAACCCAAGGCAACGCTTGTAGAGAATTTGTCCCGCATCAACTCGTTTACCAGTCCCCAGTTCGTTTTTTCATTTTCAAATTTCAGCCCCGTATTGGCACTGACCAGGGCTTCAATGCAGGGATCAGGCGTGTCGACACAGGTCTTAAAGGCCCTTTGGTTAACTCTCACAAAGGTTTTGACAACCGCCGGTTTTTTCTTGAGATAATCGCCATTGACGATGATCGAATTGCCATAGGGATTGACGCCATAATCTTTCCAGGGAAAAAATCCCATATTGTCCCCGAGTTTCGCCTTGAATATATGATGGATATTGTAAAAACTGGTGGTGGCATCGATATCGCCGTGCATAAGTGCGACTAGTTTTGCATTGGGCTGTATGTTGACCCAGGTTACGGATTTGGGATCGATGCCGACCGACTTGGCCAGTGCCGGCCACATCTGGCGTGCTGCATCCCAGGAGGGATTACCGATTTTCTTGCCGACCAGGTCTTTGGGTCCCTTTATGCCGGAATCTTTCAGCCAGTACATGCCGTAAGGCGAATTGGCGTATATATTCATGACCGCAACAAGATTCGCCCCTTTTCCCTTCGCTACCAGCGCAGTTCCCAAGTCAGCAAGACCGATGGGGTTTTTCCCGACACCGGTGCGCTGGGAGGCCATACTCGAACCTTTGCCCTGCTGGATTTCAAGATCAATGCCCGCGTCTTTGTACCATCCCTGCTGTAAAGCATAATAATAAGGGGCGTGATCACCACCTGCTATCCAATTTAAAATGAACTCAACCTTCTCACCGGCCATTGCCACGCCGGATCCGATCAACATTAAAAAAACCAACGTTGCTGTCAACATCAACCTGCAAGATTTCATATCCTCCTCCTTTTTAATTATTGCTTTAGCCCGCGCTGTTCATTACTTCATCAGCGTTATTTCTGCTCTTATATTTCAGCTATGAACGTCTAACGAAAATTTATAATAAGTTTCGTGCCTGGCCAACCGCAAAATCAGCAACCCCAGTTCCATGGCATGATAATCGCCCCACATGCTGGATTCGCCGCAAGGTATTTTACGTCCTGCCGGAATATGATCCCAGCCATTGGGGCGATGATAGACGGAATGCAGCAAAATGCCCTGGTGATCGGAACCTTTGGAAAGATAGGGATCATCAAACAAGGCCGCGGCCGTTGTCAGGCCCCCCTGAAAGTAGCGCTTTCCGGCCGTTTTATCCCCCCGGTTGATCAAAAAGCGTCCCAGTCGGATCAGCCCCTGGGCCGAAATAGCGGCGGCCGAACTGTCCACCGGTTCATGATCGTTAAAAGGATCCGCCGGCCGCTCAAGATAGTCCGCTATCTTTGCCAGGCCGGGCGCGCCGGTATCCCAGTACGGGATGCCGTCGGTAGGAGTTTGCTCAATATAAAAATCGGCAGCTGCAGTGGCGACATTTATAAACCGTTGAAGAACTGCTTCTTTTCCGTCAAACAACCCGATTGCGGCTTCATCGACTTCCCGGGAAGGCAGGCTGTCAAGGCATTCCAGCTGCTCCGCAAATCCCAGCAATATCCATGCATGGCCCCGGGTCCATGTTGAAAAAGGTGTGTATCCCTGCTGTGTACTGGGACAACGGTACGAACCGTTGGTCACATTAAAGATTGATTCATGCACAACCCGCCCGCGCACATCAAAGGCATCCCGATCCTGCCCGTAGTAAACATTGTAGCGGGCGGTGGTTTCGGCATGCTGCAGGGACCGTTTCAGTAAATTGATCCTTTGGTCCTGCTCATCTAAAAGCACGTGACCGAGCGTATGGCTGAGCACAAGTGGGCGTAAAGACCGTATGGTATCCGCGAAAAGTGATTGAGGGCCGTTAAAAGAATAAATATATCCCAGTCCGTCTGGAAGCCGGGTCCAGCGGGAGGCCTGTACGGCGCCGGAAAGTTTTAGCGCCAGCTCGTAAAATCTTTTTTCCCACTGGTTTTCGGGAATCCGGCCCTCCTGCATTAATCGCAGCAAATTTCCATAGGTACTGACATTATTAAATCCATGGTCGTGAACCCCGCGGTGACTCACATGCGGGGCCATCAGTCCCACGGTCTTCTCACGGCCGTATTCCAAAAAACAGCTTTCACCCGTCACGTCGTACTGAAGAATGGCACAACCCAATTGAAATCCCTGGGTCCATTCCGTCCAGCCCCGGGAGGTGTATTTCCCTTTGATGGTGAATACCGGACTGGGTCCGGCAAAATTCCAGGATTCATGAATCGCCCGGATCTTTTGCCCGGCGTGTTCGAAAAGATGCTCCAACCCGGGCAGCAGATTCTGCGGGGTTATGTCCTCGTTGATTTTAATCATGAAGCTATCCTCAAACCCCAGTCCTCGTTAATTGTTTACCGGTTAATCCGTGTTCATCTGTGTCCTGATTTTCCTTCTTTTGAAACATGAAGCGTCCAATTATTTTGCAAATATGGGATGAATCCATATTTACAACCAATCAACTAATCAACGATATCTGCACTTATAACCGTTTAACATGAAATCCACCGTCAATGTCAATAACGGCACCGGTGGAAAACGGAAATTTTCCGTCTAAAAGCGCAGCGGTCGCCAAACCAAGGTCATCAGCCGTACCCCATCTTTTTTGGGGAACCAGACCTTCGGAAATCAGACAATCATATTTATCTTTCACCATCGAGGTCATATCCGTAAGCATAATTCCCGGTCTGAGCTCGAAGACGTGAATATTTTCAGGCGCAAGTCGTGCAGCCCACAAACGGCAGGCCATGTAAAGCCCGGCTTTTGAGATGCAGTAATCTCCCCGGTTTACTGAAGCCGTATCGGCGGATATCGAAGTAACGAATATAACCGTAAATCCGGTCTTTAAAAAGGAGCTCCGCTTATGATCGAGCCAGTAGCGGGCGACTTGTTGGGTCAAAAAATAGGGTCCCCGCAGATTGGTTGCCAGCACTTCGGCAAATGATGATTCCGTGGCCTGCAGAATATCTTTTCGTTCTCTCGGCGCTATACCGGCATTATTTACCAGAGCGTCGATTCTGCCCATCTGTCCCACGGTGGTCTCAACCAGCATACGTCGATCATCTTTATTACTGATATCGGCTTGAACGCAGATGAAATTTTGCCCCGGGCTGCGCTTGCATCGAAGGCAGGCTTGCCGCGTTTTTTCCGCTGCTGGGAAATTAGCGGCATAGTTGATGACCACTGAATAACCGGCCTCCGAGAGTTTAAGTGCAATACCGCGTCCCAGCCCCCGGCTTGCACCGGTAACCAGAACAACCGGAATCAAATCAGACATGATCTCCGACATCCTTTCCAACCAGAGAGGGACTGCCCCCGCTGAGTTTTTTGTATATAGGCCGATAAACCTCCGCATCCCGTATGACACACCCCGTCACGCCGTCCAGTCGCATCAGTTCGGTGCACTTGCTACAGGCAATACAACATTTTTTACGTTCCATTTTTCCGGTTTTCATGACATCCTCGGCAAAATCAGGATAGGCAAAAGCCTGCCGGCCAAAACCGGCAAGCTGAAACCATCCGCCACGAATACCGCCGGCTGCGCAAGCCGCCCCGAACTCTCTCAACCAGGAAAAACCGGTGGCCACGATCGGTATCTCCGGAACTGTTTTTTGTATTGTCCGAGCAATTTCCAACATTCTTTCAATTGAATACAGCTGGTTTTCCGGCGGTACGTAGGGACCGGAATCGTACGGACGACCGATATGCGGGTTGTAATAGGGATTGCCGGAGCTGATGTTGATTAATTTTATTGCCTTGCTCCGCAATATCTGCACTAACCGCAGTGGTTCGGAAAGATCGCAGCCATGATGATTTTCTTTATCCACCCCCCATCCGTACGGATAGGGAATTCCGTCATATCCATTCAGACGAACGACAATATCAATTGAATCCCGGCAGCGCGACCGGATTTTATCGAAGATGTTCAGCAGAAACCGGGTACGGTTTTGAAAGCTGCCGCCATAAGGACCGCCTCGAGTTCGGGCAGACAGCAGTTCGGAGATGAGGTATCGATGGCAGCTTTTGATATCAACGGCATCAAATCCGATTTCCCCTGCCATTGCGGCGGCTTCTGCAAACCGATCCTCCAGATCTTCGAGTTGCTCATCCGTAATGATATTTTTTGGCGGCGATTCGGGGCTGTCCAGATAGGGGTTTTTGGCAGCGATAATCGGCATTGGTTTTGAAAAAGGTCTGCTGTACCTGCCGGAATGGGTCAACTGGAGCACGGTGTAAGGTTTACGGTCGGAGCCATATCTATTTACAGCAGCTTTCAATGCTGTCTGCAGCAAGCCGCTCAGGTCTTTGATATTTTTTTTTAAAATCAGCAGCTGTCTTGGATTTGCCTTCCCCGCCTCCACAACCGAAGTCGCTTCAAACCATAAGAGCCCGGCACCACCCCGGGAAAAACGCAGGTAACGTCGATGGGTCAACGCTGTCGGCTTGCCTTCGGCGGTTCCATCAGCGCCTTCCATAGGATGGATGACCATTCGATTCGGGATGAGTTTATCTCCGATCACCAAAGGCTGCTTCAGGATGGCGGTATCTTCCGAGAAGGGCAATGTTATATCCAGTTCTTCTAACCGTGTCTTTAATTCATCAATGGATGAATATTTAAATTTCTGAGAAAGGTGCATATTTTCCGCCGTTAGCGCCGGTAGTCTCTTTGCCGGGGATTGATAAAGGATCAATCGTTCACAGTTTTAGGGTTCAGCGCTCAGCCCAACCGCCGACCCAAAAAACGGCCAGTTTGATCAAAAAAGAAACTGATGAACGTCGAATGAATGTATTCTGTCTGTTTTAAAAAAGATTTTGCGAAGCGTTTCCTTCCTTCGATATTCTGCGGTTCGCTGTTCCAACACTGTGTAGTTTCACACGAGGGGTTAAGGACAAAGAAAGCAAAGACCCGAAGGTCTGGTT
>JAJRVC010000696.1 GCA_024277475.1 Deltaproteobacteria bacterium | reverse complement strand
TTTCCTTCTTTTTCAATCCTCTCGCCGATGTAAAGCAGCAGGTCAAAATCGGCATTGGGTGGGGTGGTGTCACCGATGGAGGCGATAAAGCGCGTTCCCGGGGCAATGGCTTGCAATAAGTGGTCAATATAATTTTTCAAATCGTCCAGGGTCGTAGATTCTGCCAGCAGAAACATCTCCGGAATACCGCCTTGAATCGTAATCTTGCCTGAACGGCACCAGCGATCATAATACTCCGCAATGTCTATCTTGGTCATGGGGTAAGGGGTAACCGCATCGGCAATATCCATATCACTGTGGGGGATCAGGTCCATCAGTCCCCGGTTTTCGCCATCCGGGTGGACCATCGTCAGAATTTCGGCGGCGTGCAGCTTGCGGGCTGCCTTGCGGCACCAGGGTAAAATGTCTTTTTCAAAATAGGCTGGATAGGTAATCATGTCGTCGACGTTGCCGGACCACAGCAAGGCATCTGCCGGTGAGCCGGCCAGAATATCGATCAGCTGGTCGTATACGGGTTCGAGGGCCTCGACCAGTTCGGCCATCTCGCCGGGATAGTCGTGATAATGAAGATAAAAATCCGTAGCATCCAACAGGGTTTTCTGGATAAAATGCATGGGGGAAGAACAGGCGATACCCAGTCCCTGGGCCACGGCAATACCGTCTTCTCCAACGGAGCTCTTCCATTGTTTAAAGCGTTCGTAGGCCGGCTTCAATTTCAAATTACCGAACAAGTGTGCCAGGGTGTGGTAATCCTCTTTGCATTTTATGGCATGTTCTTTAACCCAGGTGATGGAGGCACCTGATTTTTCCATCTCTGCTGTAATCCCGTGCCGTACGCTGATGGTTCCAGCTGCCGTATGATATGTCACGTGGGTCATGGATTCGTCAGCGGAGGACTCGTAGTCGACTTCAATTTCGATTTCGGAAGAAAACTCGAAATCATAGGGAAATTCCTTCAACCGATACAGTCCGATGGCTCGATGAACAATATCTTCGGGCTCGTCGGGTTTTAGATATTCGGGGATGACTTTGTGAAGTGGCCAGCCTTCGGCGCGGTGGATCTCCTCCACGCTGTAGCGGCTGTATTTTGCGGGGAGAGTTCCGGCCAATGATGCAGCATTATGCCAAAGATCGATGCGGGGAATCCAGGGGATGGTATCAACCATCTCACCGCGGGCAACCTTAAGTAATCTTTCTCGATGAGTCATTGCGAAAAAGCTCCTTTTTTGGTTAGTAACCGTTCACAGGTTCAGGGTTCAGCGTTCAGAGTTAAGGACAAGGAAGGCATTAAAGACCCGAAGTTCTCGTTAATAATGCTCATTTTCCCAACTAATTGCCAATTGGGCTGCAAATTTTGGATTAGACCTGACGAAGCTTGACGCTTTTGTCGTAAACGCGCATCCCAAATGCAGTCCAGGGACTATAATGCAACCCGGAACCCCTGAACCCCTGAACCTTTGAACCCGTGGAGGCCACCATTCCATTATTCCATTTCAGGGACAAGTTCGGAATCCCTAAAAATTCACTATAATCTCAATAAGTTGTAGGAATTCCAAGACGATCAACTATTTCTCAGCAACCAGTTTGCGGGCAAGCTGAACGGCTTCAACCGCATCGGCGCCGAAACCGTCTGCTCCGATTTTATCGGCAAATCCCTGATCGATAGGCGCTCCGCCGACGATCACCTTTACCTGGTTTCTGAGGCCGGCCTCTTCCAGGGCTTCGATTACTATCTGCATCTCCGGCATTGTCGTCGTCAACAAGGCAGAAAGCCCGACAATATCTACTTCTTCTTTTTTTGCAGTATCAATCAGATCTTCAATCTTCACATCCACACCCAGGTCAATGATCTTGAAGCCGGCACCCTCCATCATCATCGTCACCAGGTTTTTGCCGATATCATGAAGATCGCCTTTGACCGTACCCATCGCAATGGTACCTCGATTTTCGGCCTCGCCGGACTGCAACAGGGGTTTGATGATACCAAGTCCCCGTTTCATGGTCGTAGCGGATACCAGCATTTCCGGTACATAGATTTCACTGTCTGCAAATCTTTTGCCGACAATATCCATAGCGCTGATCAGCGCGTCGTTAATGAGACGGTTCAAGTCGGTACCGCTGTCAACGGCCCGTTGAACCTCTGCCTCTATGTCGTTAAACTTCCCGCTAACTACCATTTCTTTAATCGTTTCGAAAACATCTGTCATCTTTGGGGTCCTCCTGCCTAAACTGGGCGGTTCCAGGTTCCGCGTTCAAGGGTTATAATATGACGAAATTGCAAAGATTAGACCATGACGTCATCAATTGAGTTCCTTCATCCAATGGGTGAAACAGACTTTTGGCCTCCATCAAGATGTAATCCCGGCGACATCAAATCCGTCTCGGAATTTTTAACCCGGGATCGTGAACGATGACCGCTTAACCCGGGTCCCGGTCGATATGAATCGGATATGCGCCGTATTTCAGGGTGGCGTCCCGCATGGCCATATAATTTTTAAATTGGGCCCAATCCGGTACGGAGTTTCCGGAGCCAAGACAATAGCCCCCGCCGGGGGCTATTTTTTCGAGCAGTTCTTGGACCCGTGACTCCACGTCAGCCGGGGTACCGCTTCGCAGCAGTTCATTGGACACGTTTCCGACCATGCAAATTCGATCGCCATACATTTGCTTGAATTCCACGATATCCAGGCAGGACGGATCAATGGGCTGGATAACATCAACCCCGATAGAGATAATGTCTTCCATCAATTCCTTGAGGTCACCGTCTGAATGCATCATAAATAATCGATCCTTTTCATGACAGCGGCGGGACATTTCCTGATACCAGGGAAAAACATGGTCCCGAAATGCCGCCGGGGAAATCATCGGTCCATTACCAAAGGCAAGATCATCAACCACCCAGACCGCGGCAACGTGGGGCATGTTAAAAATTTTTTCAAGACCCTGAAACTGGATCTCGGCAACTTTTTTAAATACATCGGCCACCAGGTGCTCGTCCATTATCAATGACAGTCCAAAGTGGTTAAACCCCATCAGCATCCAGGTCAAGGTAAATATCTTACCGGAGATGGCAATGACTTTCATGTTTTCAGGCAGCAGCGCTTTGACTTTATGGAAGCTGTCAAAGTCCAGTTGGCCGGCAACTTCCCAGGGAAATTTTTCAAAATCTTCCCGTGTCTTGATGAAACTGGTCAGTTCCAGATTCCAGTTCTTCTCCTTATCGGCATCTGCGGAATCCGCCAGCATCACCTCCCGGATGACCTGTGAAATTTTTGATTCCCTGGTCACTTTGCCAGGCTGCATCATGCCGACGGTTAAGGGAATAAAATCGTAGCCGGCTTGCGCCCAAAATTCCACCTGTGACTTTAG
The DNA here is from genome assembly GCA_024277475.1 of Deltaproteobacteria bacterium. Next base: position 2,266 of record JAJRVC010000696.1, on the reverse strand, counting down.
GTCGTCCGGTGTGACCGGTCGCCCTAAAAATTGGCTTTGGATGGAATAGTCGATGAGGATCTCGGCTAAAGGGACTCTGTCCGGTTCCTCAAAGCGCGCCGTTTTGCGTATGCGCTCGAAATCAGGTTTTACATCCATTGTTCGCTCCTTTAATTAAGTTTCACTACGATTCGACAGGCGACCCGCGAATTCAAATGAGTCGGCTCGGAACCGCTCGCCCCGGGATGCAGCGCCCAGGCTTATTTTGCCATTAATGAAGGCAGCCATAAAGATAAGCTGGGAAATGCCACCGTCAGTGCCAAGGCAACAATTGTCAGCCACAGATAGGGTAAGTTGGCTTTATATATTTTACCCACCGGAATTTCATCTCCAACGACACTTTTCAGATAAAATATGGACGGACCAAATGGCGGTGAAAGATAGGAAATATGCATATTCATACAAAAAACCACCCCGAACCAGACGATATTGAAACCTAAATCCTCAATGATGGGAATAAACAACGGCATAGTCAGCAGAACAATGCCGATCCAGTCCAGAAACATACCTAAAAATATCATAATCAGCTGCATGCCGATAATGATTCCCCATTTTCCAAAAGGAATCGCCATGACGGCATTCTGTACAAATTTATCGCCCCCGGCCAGGGTGTAGATACCGATGATGGTCTGGGCCCCGAAAAATAACCAGGCCAGCATGGAAGATATTTTGACGGTTTCAGCCAGGGAATTGTTGATCATGGCCAAATTGAGTTTGCGGTTGATAATGGCGGTGATAATTGCGCCCAGGCAACCAAGGCCGGCGGCTTCAGATGGCGTAGCTACCCCGGCGTAGATAGACCCAAGCACCCCGGCGGCCAGAAGACCAGGCATGATCAGGCCCTTGAGAAGGGCCAGCTTTTGTCTCAGGGGAACATTGCGTTCCTCCTCGGATGCAGCCGGAGCCCAGGACGGTTTAATCCAGGTTGCAACCACGATGTAGCCGATAAACAACGTGGCCAGAATTAAACCCGGAATGATACCGGCGATAAACAGCTCGCCGACCGATGCGCCGGCTGTCATCGCGTACACAATAAAGACCACGCTGGGAGGAATCAGGGTCGCCATACCACCTCCGGCGCAAATACTGCCCAGCGCGATACGTTCATCATATTTTCGTTCCAGCATGCCGGGCAGGGCGATTAGCCCAAAGGTGACGATTTCAGCGCCGACGATGCCCACCATGGCGGCCATTAGGGTGCACGAAATAATGGTTCCGATCGCCAAACCGCCCCGGAAACGTCCGGACCAGATATGAACGGCTTTAAACAACTGATCAGCCACCCCGGCTTTTTCCAAAATAGCAGCCATAAAAATAAACAAGGGCACTGCAACCAGGGCGTAGTTCAGCATCATATTATAAACCCGCCCCACCATCATGATAATGACTCCCGGACTGAACAGGGTCAAGGCGAAAATAACTGCCGTGGCGCCCATCACCCAAGCCAACGGCAACCCCGTAACTAAAAGGATGAGAAACGTAATTACCAGTAGCACGGTAACCAGTTCAATGCTCATAGTTTGCTTCCTTTAAAGGCAAAATGAAGGTCCCGAATGAATTTAGCGATTCCCTGGAGAAGCAGTAGAGCAACCCCGACGGCCAGCGCCAATTTAATGGGGTACACCGGAGGGTCCCAGGCTGATCCGGAGGTTTCGCGGACCGCCACCGACCGCTGCACATATTCCGTGGTGGCCCATAAAAATACACCTAAATACAGAGCGAAAAAGACAAAGGTAATCGAATCGATGACCGCCCGCTGGCGAGGTGTCAGACGGCCGTAAATAAGGTCGATTTTAACATGACGGTTGTCTTGTAACGCCCAAGCCGCCCCGAGAACGTAGGTTAGACCCGAGCCGAAAACCATGCTTTCACTAACCCACAGGGTCGGGAGATGAAACACGTAGCGCATTAAAATTTCATAGACAATGAAACCGACAACCAACACAATCAGCCAGCCCGCCGCTTTGCCGGTCCAGATTGAAATCGCATCAATGACGGATAATAATTTTTTCATATCGCACACTGCCGGATTTAAGCAAAGGGGACCGGCTACAGCCCCCTTTGCCCGGTTTGTTATAATCTAAACGGGTTAGTCTAGTTTCCATCCATAAATGGCCCTTTTTCCTCTGAGCGGCGTTCTCCGCGGGTTTACGTCTGCGAAGTACGAAAAGTACGTCTCAACGTAAACCCTTGTGCGGCCTTGCTCAGAGAAAAAATTGCTCATTTC
>JAJRVC010000695.1 GCA_024277475.1 Deltaproteobacteria bacterium | reverse complement strand
CATGACCGACGGCGCTGCGCCCCTCCAGCACGCTCAGATGGCTCATTTCGAAAACATCGGATACCAGTCCCATGCCTTTATGCTCAATAATTGTATCCCCCCGGATCGTTGCAATTCCGGCACTTTCCTGGCCCCGGTGCTGCAGGGCATACAGGCCGAAATAGGTCAGGGGAGCTGCTTCGAAATGATCGCAGATTCCAAAAATGCCGCAAGATTCGCGGGGCTTATCATAATCCGTCATATACAGCGAGCTCCTTTGATTTTAGGTAAAGCGTAGCGTCATCAATATGCGAAGTTCGACGTTGGGCGTTCGATGTTCGGCGTTCAATCAATTCACTGTTCCGGCCAGGCGGTGTTTCATGCGAACCCGGTTGCCGGCAGCCAAAGCGGCTTAATATAGTTTCACACGAGATTTCAGAGTACAGAATACAGATGACAGAGATCGGATGAGTCACCTTAGCTCTTTGGCTTCCGCCTTCTTAGTGTTTCGGCGCGACAAGACAGGGCGGCAGCTACCACCTACGTTCTCTTTCTCGTCCCTCGTCTCCTATAAGATTCCAATTCACGAGGACGATCCGGATGGGATCTGACCGGGACCTCACAACCTTTGAACCCTATCTTGTCAACTTTGACAATCTCGTAAAAAGTCAAAATTATCGAATTTTAACCTCATAACTTATTGAAATTATTAAGTACGAAATTTTAGTTTTGAGCTTTTTGTGCCTTTTTGCGGCCACATCAACTTTAAATGGAATTAAATCAAAAACCCCTTATGTTTCCCACGCACCATTCCGGGTTTAACCGATGGGTGTATTTTCCACCAGGTCCCAAACCCCACACGGGCAGGCACCCGCGCAAAACCCGCAGCCGATACACAGGTCTTCATCCACCACATATTCATATGCGTCGTCGTCCAAGCCTTGTCTGCTGATGGCGTGTTGCGGGCAAACCGACACACAGATTCCGCAGTCCCGACAAGCGCCGCATGATGAGCACTGGGAACCGCAGTGTTCCAGATCCGAGTATTCCGTCACTCTGGGATCAAAATATTCCAGTGTAATACGGTTACGATTGATCATTTCGCGTTTCTGTACCCGTGGGGGCTTGTTTTCCAGGATATCACAGATCGTCTGGGCAACAATTCGACCGGATCCGATGGCATCGGTTAGAAGGCCGGGCCGCACCATATCACCAATGGCAAATATTTTAGGATCGCTGGTTAAAAAATGGTCATTGACCTTAACGAATCCATCAGCAGTCTCGATGTCATCCGGAAGGAATTCAAGATCCGGCAGGTCCCCAATGGAAATAATGACTGTGTCGGCACGGATTTCCTGACCAGATACCAAGGTGACTCCGTTGCCGGTAATCTCTTTGGTAAAGACCGGCCATTTGAATTTAGCACCGATCGTCTCTGCCGCTTCTCTTTCCTTGCCAAAAGAAGCCGGCTCCTGTACATCCAGCAGTATGATATTTTCGGCACCGAGTCGATGTGCCTCTGTGGCCGCATCGCAACCGACATTGCCGGCGCCGATGACCACGACATGCCTGCCGACTTTAACCTTGTTTTCTTTGGCCTCTTCAAGAAAATCCAGCGCTGTCACCGCCCGTTCGTTACCCGGTATCGGTAATGTCCTGGGCTTTTGGGCACCCGTTGCAATCACCACGAAGTCAAAATCTTCTCGAAGCTGTTTGACGTTTTCCGGTTTGAAAGGCTGCTGAAGGTGTACATGCGCTAAAACCTTCTTGACCCGATTGAGTTCTGCTGTAATCACCTCAGTCGGGATACGGCTTTCAGGAATAACGCGGGTGAATTTGCCACCGATGTCTTTAGCCATTTCATATATAACAACCTGGTGCCCTTTTTGGCGCAGCTGCCATCCCACAGATATCCCGGCAGGTCCGCCGCCTATAATGGCAATTTTCTTATCCGATTCCGGCGGCAGCTCCGGCAATTTCGCTTTGATGCTCGCCCGGCCGAGCTGGGTAACATCCACAGGAGCCATGGCAAAGGATTGGCGTGTGCATGACTGCATACATAAATTGGGGCACAGATAGCCGCACACGGATGCGGGAAACGGCGTATAGGCAAGGGCCAGATCGACGGCTTCATCGATACGACCGTCGCGAACCAATTGCCAGCGCTGCTGCACCGGAATTCCCGTCGGGCAGGTGGCCTCACACGGTGCAGCATATTTCCGATTTTCCCAGATCGGAACAAAACGCCGCAACTGACTTGTTGTAATCAATGGTATGGGGCTGCGATCCAGCTGCGTGAGATCCCCGATCAACCCCCCCCGGCCGAGCTCTTTTTCCCATACCGCGGTATAAAACGAATGGATGGATTTCATCGGCCGCTGGATTTTTTCTTGAGGCGACCGCGCAACGAGCAGCTGCCACTGACTTCTATCTGAAAATATTTTAACCAGCTCGATTCGGCCAATGTGGTCCAAAAAGATATGGAGATTTTCGTTCAACCAGTCCCACTCTTCATCCCTAATGGAGATCAGCCTGGCATCGCGCCGGCTATAGCCTCTGTGGGGGCCATGAAAAAACACCTTCCCGCCGACCATGCCCACAAACGGCCGGTGACCAAGAATATTATCGGGAATCTGGGCCTCATATCCGCAAATCACGGCAATACCACCCGCCATAAACTCACCGAAATAGTCCCCGGCTGAGCCCAACACCCAGAGCTCGGGGGGATCAAAACGAGGGTTGTGTTTGGTCATGGTCATGCCCCGGGCACCGATATTACCGGCAACGTAAATTTTACCCTGGGCCATGGCGTTGGCCGTTCCATTGCCGGCATTGCCATGAACGACAATCCGGGCGCCGCCATTGAGCCAGCCTGCATCATCGGAGGTCGGTCCGAGAATTTCAATGAGGGTGTTGGGAAATCCCATGGAACCGACCCGTTGCCCGGGCTGACCGGATATTTTTACATGCACCTTTTCAGCGCCGGCCTGCCAGAGCCGACCGCCGATTCCGTGCTGGCCGTAGGCATTGATCTGCAAGCGGCGGTGTCCCTGCGCTACCGCTGCCTGCACTTGTTCTTCTAAAATCCGCGAGTCAACCCGTTCACCGTTGATTCTGCCGGAAATCACATAATAGGATGCATTACTGCTCAAACTTAGCTCAGACATTGGTTTTCACCAAATCGCGTTTGTTTGGATCGTTAAGTTCGTTAATTAAGCTCAAAGCTGAAAGTCTGTCAAGGTGGTTACGATCGTTAAGTTTGTTAGGTTCGTTTGGATGGTTGGGAGCAGCAGTCTTTCCACTTTTAAACCTTAATCCATAGTTTTATCTTTTCATCTTCTATCCTTCTAATCTTCTATCCTTCCTGCCTCAAACCTCAAACCGCAAAGCACCAGCCTCCAACCTCTTTTGCTTTGAGTCTTGAGCTTTCAGCTTTCATCCCCTCACCTTCCTAACTTTCAAGCGTCTCTTTACATCCTTCCTCATTCCGTACTCCGCATTCCACATTTCCCATTCAAATACCTCTGCCCTCTGCCTTCTGACATCTGTTCTCTGCCTCACACCACATATTTTATGCTTAATCTTTCAGCCGCATCATAATCGTCGATTCCCAAAGCATCGGACATACCGATGGGCAGCGAGGTAGAGCGCCCCAAAGGGGCCACAATTTTCTTTAATTCGGTGTCAAAGCTCAAGAAGACATCCACCACCCGCTGGGCCACATCTTCGACATTCAACCGCCGGTACAAACGGGGGTCCTGAGAGGTAATCCCTTTTGGACACAACCCGATGTTACAGATATTGCAGCGATCCGATTCAGACCCCAAGCATCCGGCCGCGGCCTGCATGATATATTTGCCGACCTGGACACCGCTGGCACCTAACATGATGAGTGCTGCGGCGTTGGCCGCCAAGTTGCCGTTTTTGCCGATACCCCCGCCTGCAAAAATCGGGATCTGGTTTTGCATACCCAGTTTAACGAGATTCAAATAACCGTCGCGAATATTACTGGCAATGGGATGCCCCATGTGATTCATGGAAACATTATAAGCTGCGCCCGTACCACCGTCTTCGCCATCAATGGCAAGACCGGCTGCATAGGGATTGCGCGTGAGATTGTTTAGAACTGCCATCGCAGTCGAAGTACCTGATATTTTTGGATATACCGGCACTCGAAAGCCCCAGGCCATGTACATGGATTGCGTCATCTTGGCCACCGCTTCTTCAATGGAATACTTGGTCTGGTGGGTGGGCGGACTGGGCAAACTGACACCTGCAGGCACTCCCCGGATGGCTGCGATCAGACTGTTGACCTTGTACCACATGAGTAGACCGCCATCCCCGGGTTTAGCTCCCTGTCCGTACTTAATTTCGATGGCACACGGATCTTCTTTCATCTCCGGGAGTGCATGTATAATTTCATCCCAGCCGAAGTAGCCACTGGCAATCTGTAGAATCACATATTTTAAAAATCGTGAACGTAGTAATCTGGGCGGGCAGCCACCTTCTCCGGTACTGAGACGTACCGGCATGCTCAATTCCTCGTTGAGATACGCCACTCCCATCTGAAGTCCTTCCCACATATTGGGAGATAAAGCGCCGAATGACATACCGCCGATAATCAACGGGTATATCTCCCGGACAGGAGGTATCCAGCCGTTGGTCCGCAGGAATTTCAAGTTTTCCTCCGGGGGCAGTACCCGCCCTAAAAGGGTGCGCAACTCGAATTCATGACGGCCCGCATCCAGTGCAGGGTCGGTCAGCATCGATATGCGGATAAATTTTATCCGGTCCAAAACACCCCCGGGGGCATTGCGGCGTCCACCGCGCCTGCGGGGCTGTCCGCCGCGATCGATCTGAAATTTTAATTTATCTGCTTCATCGCTTCGGCAGGGGATGATGGCATCATTGGGACAAACCATATTACACATGGCACAACCGACGCACTTGTAGGCCGGATCGGTTTTTTGCCGAATCCCATAGTAGGCCTTGTAAACACTGGGGGGAGTTTCTGAAAATCCTATGGGAGGGTTGACCGTTCGCATACGAAACACCCCGGGTTCAATGGCATTCACGGGACATACGGCCGTGCATTTCCCACACAGGGTACATTTTTCTTTGTCCCACAGAATCTGCCAGGGCAAATCTTTAACACTTAAAGTTGAAGGGCTAATGGGTCGTTCTGGCTGCATATTCTGGCCTCTCGGCGGTCCGGACCGACAATGGCCGTATCCAGATGCATGGGTTGAAAATCCTTGTGTTTATCTCGTTGGGGTATGGCGGCATCCAGACCACATATTTCCGAAGAAAATGCGTACATACCGGATTTACCGCCGACAACTCCGGGTCGGAGCTTCTTGCGATCCTGCACCATAAACAGACTGTGATCCGGCAGGCAGCCGATAACACAGTTGGGTCCGTCTATGATCAACTGCCGGCAGGTTTGCTTCAGATTTTTCAAAAATACTGCATTCGGATGATTGACAATATCGTCCTGCTGCAGCGGTGTGATGACATGTTTGTAGGTCTCCAGATTCAGGCCCAGCTGCACCATGGTATAATGCAGAATATGGCTGAAAACTTCCGAGTCGGATTCATATCCGATATAGCCGGGATAACCACGCGACTCAAGGTAGGCCTTGATGGGCAAAAAAGCGGTGTTTTCACCGTTAGTCATGGTGGAATACCCCTGGATAAAAAACGGATGGCAGGCGTACAGGGTTATCCCGTAGTTGGTATTCTGCCGACCCTGGGCCATGATTACCCGTGCATTCAGCTCCTTGCGGTCGAGTTTCAAATAATTGGTCACCAGCAGGGGATCACCGATCTCCTTGATCATGATCACGTCGGGCCAGAATGAAAAAACAATCATGTCCTGTTTCTCCGCGCCCATGGTCCGGAGCTGCAACCGGATGGGCAGCAGACGCTGCAATCGTTCCTGATCGCCTATATCATCCCATTCTTCCGGATATTCGTAGGCCCTGATCAGGTATACATCCCGTTTGGGAATCCCGGGCGGTGGTGTTTTCGGTACTTTAATAGTAATTTTATATTTGGTCATAAAACCGAGGTCCATCATGAAGGAATCCAGACGCCTTAATCCTTTTTCCGAGAAAATTCCGGACAAAATGGGCGCATTTTTCATTTCCTCAAACGGTCCGGCCAGATCCCGCAGGAAAAGACCCACTCCGGAACAGTCATGACCTTCCCGCATGACATTTAGGGCCTCAACAGCAACCATGGGAGACAACGGTTCTTTGCTGGTTATGGCAAACAGGCGGCACATATTTTTCTCCTTTTAGCAACTGTGACAATCTCGTAAAAAGTCAAAATTATCGAATTTTGATCTTATAACCTATTTAAATTATTAAGTGTAAAATTTTATTTTTGTGTTTTTTGTGCCTTTTTGCGGCCACATCAACTATGTATCGGATAAAATTTCCGGCCGGGTATTCCCGGAATCGTCTTTGCCGATATCCTTCGAGCAGCGATGATTAAAGGTGATGGGCTATCTGACCGAATAATAAGGCTGGAATAATGCGAGACGGGAGTACTGAAATGCTCGAGTATTGGAGTGCAGGAAATTTTTCCAATACGCAAAGGTTGCCTTTTTCGTTGATTACGGACTTATACCGCACTCACAGTGTATTTTGAAACCACCACTCAATTATTTTAGACAAAAACGTCGCGTAACCCTAATTGGAAATGTTATGAATGTCAATTTACAATTGCATAGGAGTGTAATTGAGTTGGATATATTACAAAAATGGTGAACTTAATTTAACTACTTCCAGAAAAGGATAACTTT
>JAJRVC010000694.1 GCA_024277475.1 Deltaproteobacteria bacterium | reverse complement strand
GGTAAAACAACGGACAAGTGATTACTGAAACTTCATCGTCTGTTCACCGTCAACTGTCTACCGTCACCCGCGCCCTGACAGCTGTTCCCCTGGCTTCGAAGACCGATGAAAGGTCAAGGAGAAGGATCTGGTTTTGAAATAAAGAAATTGTCAAGCCGGGCCCCGCCATACAGAAATGAAGTATGGGCTCCACGGAATTGGGCGGAATTGGGGGTTGATAGAGTTGGCCAGGGTTAGGAAGCGAAATTCGGAATAAGGACGCTAAGGGGAAAAACAAAGGAAAACAATGTGAAAGCTGAAAGTAAAGAATCTAATAAGCTGGTCAGGGATTTCAGGGAAATCTTGATATGGCCCCTACAGCTTAGGCCTCCCACTATAAAGCAAGGCTGGTTTAGCAAGTTGATTAGGCAGTTAGTGAAGTCTGGAAATTGGACTGCCAGAGAAGACCTCTATGACCGAAACACGACGCATCAGGAAAGTACCCGTTACGCCGAGTTGGTTTATTTCCATCCTTTTGTACAGCGTTTTATTTACAAAAAAAATACTCCTGTCCGTCTCTTTGTGCGAGATGATATCAACAAAGTGCGTGCTCACGTTAGATACAACGACAAGAAAGAAGACATAAACATAGACAAGCATCTGGAACTGATAGTCGACCGTGTTCACCTATATCTGTTTAAAGATATGGAAATCGCAATTTTGACGCTGGAAGTATCCGGCACCGATATCGAATTGATAGAAGCCCAGATTTTTTTGGACCAATTCAGGCGGGCGTATCCTCCTTATTGGGACAATAATCGTGGAGGCCACTGCCCGGTAAAGGTGGAGTGGGAAGATAAATCCGGCCACTCTTTGGCAGTATCGGACTACAACGAAAAAGATAAATATCTCAACTTCGTCAATAAGCACAAACAACCTCTTACAGCCAGGCACTGGCTATATTTGCTGGCCCCCCTGAAGCCTTATTACGGGGAGGGAACTGACAATAATGAAAGTTTTTATTTCAAGCATATCGTCGATGATAGGATACCCCATATGTGTTACCTCGCGTTTGACAATCCTATCGAACTGACCTGTGGGGATTTTATGCGGATAGGCTTTGCCGATGAACCCGGCAATTCATATACCTTGCCGTATGCGGAAGGCTTTATGAAAGATTTTAAAAAAAATTACTGCTATGACCGGTTCTGGGGATACGATATGAATTGTCCTGCAACCGATTGGTTGCGTATGCGTTATATATTAACCGGTTACGGATTTACAATGATAGGTCCCACAAATAAACAAGGGGGAAGGAACTTTTACTGCGATGCGGAAGGAGGGGCGCTTGCCCATTTCCGCCATCACTATTTCCAGATGGGGTTAGTGGCCCACTTTCACAAGGCGGCGCTGCTTGTTTTTTTGGACCGCCTATCCAAGGACATAGAAAAATACAACGAGAGCAAGCCCGACCAGTTTCGTGAATTCTATAAAAAAACCAGAAACACGCTGGGAAACCTCCTCCTGTTCACCAGTCGTTACTGGTTTCCTGATTTGTCGAATCAGGTACAGGGCCAGGAACTTTTCCATCTCTGGAGCAAGCATCTGGGCACCCAGGCCCTTTTCAATCAGGTAAGTAAAGAAGCCAGGGATGTCTATGATTTCCTTGAGATGAGAGAACAGCGGAAACAAACGGACACATCGGTCCGCTTAACAGTTGTTGCTACCGTTGGTCTTATCTTGGCGTTGCTTATAGGTTTCTTCAGCATGGAAATAATTGTGGCGCCCTTAAAAAGTGGCGATCTTTCTCAACTCCCATTTCATCTTTTTCTTCTTGCAGTATTTTTTGTCATCTTTGTATTAATCATGGGTGCTATCGTGCGTTTTTCAAAACCACTCTCAAATCTCCTCCAATTGATATCATCTGGATGGCGACGCAGATAACTTGTCGATATTAAACGAACAAACTTATATAGTAAGGAGGAAAATGCCGTGAAATATTATTTGCGGATGGAAGGGGTGAATATCGGTAACTTCGTTTATGACACCGATGACTTGAGCACAGTCCGCGGAGGCGGTTTGCTGCTGCTGGATGCCGTGAAAAGGGTGGAGGAAAGTTTCAAATTCCTCGAGCCGATTACCACCGGCGCGTCATCCGGTATTTTTACCTTTAAGGCTGATTCAAACCAAGAGGCAGAAAAACAGTGTCGGTTTGTGAAGAACCTTTTGGCCGAGGATGAGGCGTTAAAACACGCCACCTTCGTGGTTGATGTCTTACCCGCTTCTTCTGATGAAGACGATTTTGCCATGGCCAGAGAAAAACTCCTGGCCATGAATCGCTGGCAGCAGATGCAGGCCCCGAGTATCGCAGTGCCCGTTTCCCAGCGCGATGCGGAGCCTTGTGATCTCGACATGGTGCGGCCGACAATAAAAACAAAAACGGGTCCTGCCGGCAAACCGATAAGTGAATCCGTTTACCAAAGGCGTAACTACGGGAAAGATCAGAAACAAAAATTTTATAAAGAACATACCGGGACAGAGGATCTGCCGGAGTTTGTTAACGATTTTAGTGAACTATCATATGACCCGGAAACAGGAAACCTTCATCATAAAATGGCTGTTATCTATATCGACGGCAACAGCTTCGGCGCCCTGCAGGCCAGACTTTGCAAGACTATAAAAAAACAGGAGGATTTTGATACAAAGATCAAAGGCTACCGAAAAATTTTCCTCCAGCAGATGCTTGCCAGTACCGTTAACAAAAAAGAATGGCAAAATAATGGCAAACATCGCCTGGAAACGCTGCTCTGGGGCGGGGACGAAATCATCTGGGTTGTTCCTGCCTGGCTCGGCTGGTGGACCCTGGCAAATTTCTATTCCCTTTCAAGAAATTGGCGGTTCGAGACAGAACCTCTCACCCATGGAGCCGGCCTCGTCTTCTGCCACCACAACGCGCCGATCCAGCGCATCACAGTCTTGGCCCATGATCTTGCCTCCCTGGCCAAAGACAAGGGAAGAAAAAAGAATTATGTCGCCTATCAGGTCCTCGAATCGTTCGACAACGTGGGCCGGGACTTGGCGGCATTCAGGCGGCAGCGTTGCCCCAAAGTAGTGTATCCCGGCGAGCTTATCCTTGACGGAGCAAAGATGAACCCGGCAATTGCCTGCATGCCCGCGATCAGAAAGGGCATGCCAAGAACAAAACTACAGACAATCGTCGACAAACTCTTTCATGCCCCGGACAACGTGGAGTTGGTTGTTGAGAATGTTAAAAAAGATCTTAATAAAGAAACCAATGAACAGTTGACCGCGCTGGAAGACTGTTTTGGAAGCGGCCCTGCTTTCTGGATGCATCTGGCCGATCTATGGGATTATATCGAGGGAGGGAAAGACAATGCAAATGGTCAAGCTTGATATCACCCTGTCCATCCAGGGGCCGTTTCTGACACAATCCACGTCCGCTGCCGGCTACGGCATTGATGCCGCTGTTGCCCGCGATCATGTCGGCAACCCGTTCATCGCCGGCTCGCATATTGCCGGCAAACTGCGCGAAGCGATCAGCGAAATCGGTCATATTGTGGATGATACAACCGGAGATGTGCTTTTTGATCGGCAGGCTGTGGATTTGCTGGGCATGGAAAGCAAGGGCGCTACTTTCGAACCTTTGCCCAAGCGACTGATGTTCTCCGACTTTGTTCTGCAAGACCGAGAGATATCCGATGCCACCCGGCCCCGCATCAGGATAGACCCGGGGCGCGGGGCCGTCGAAACCGGCGCCCTGCAGATAATGGAAAGCCCCTTTGACAGCGGACAGGAGTTCAAATTTCGCGGCGCAGTCAGGTTCCTGACCAGTAAACAGGAAGAGATTTCAACTATCTGCCGCCATCTTGAAGCCGGGTTAAAATATATCACCCAGATAGGGGCGGAACGTACCGTGGGTTTCGGCCGCCTGCTCGGGGTCCATGTTGGTCAGCAAGCCCACCCATTCGATCCCGTTGACACGACAGCCGAATCTTCCGATACACTCGACCTCATGATTAACCCGGAGGGACCATTCTGTCTGGCCGAACGCCGGGTTAACAAAAACCTGTTCGCGGCCAGGGTCGATATCCCGGGATCGGTCATTGCCGGAACCATTGCCAGAATGTGGGCCGCCCTGCTCGGTAAAAACAACATCCCGGTTGATGAAGACTTTGATCCCGACCGTCCGGAGCTAAGCCGACATTTTGAAAAAATCCGTTTCACACATGCCTTTCCGGGCTCATCCTGCATGCGAAGGCCGGTCAGACCGCCCCTGTCCCTGGTAAAAATCAAGGGGGAAAACAAAAAAAATCAACTGTACGATCTGGCTCTGTGTGAGGGACCAGGCCTTATCAGCCACCAGGCGCCGGCCTTTGACATCGACTGGAAGGGTCGCGCCGATGTGGATAGTCTGTTCGGCTGGCCGGAGCTGCCCCGGGAACTGCGGGTCCGAACCAAGATTGATCCGGACCGCCGCCGGGCAGCCGATGAACAGCTTTTTGCCTATGAACTGGTCGTGCCCCGCAACAATGGCTGGTACGCGCGGATAGACCTATCCGAAGTTCCCGGAGAAGACCAGACCGCTGTTCGGGATCAGATTCGTTGCCTTCTCTCTCGCGGCCTCCTGGGGCTTGGCAAGACCAAGGCCTATGCCGACGTTTTGATCGCGGCGCCAGGGGAGATCAGACCGTCTCTATCATCAGATACTGAACCTGTGGGCGGACAATGGATTGTTACCTTGCAGACCCAGGCCCTGCTCTGCAATTCGGATGATTTCGATGAAGCAAGCGGCTCTACTGACTTATGGGATCAATATGACAAGATCTGGCAAGAACTCTCCGGCGGTACCCTGAAGCTGGTGCGTTATTTTGCCCGCCAATCGCTGGCCGGCGGACCATATATCTGGAACCGATTTCTAAAGACAACCGGGAAAAATTACCACCCAATATTGTTAACCGAGCCGGGCAGTGTATTTGTCTTACAGGCTGATAAGGGGTATGAAGATGACGGGATTAAATTGATGCGAAAGTGGCTGGCTTCGGGGCTACCGTTACCGGACTGGGCCGTCACCACCTATGCCCGGCACGGCAAGGATGGCAAACACTGGACAAATTGTCCGTATATACCCCAAAACGGCTATGGTGAAATAGCAATCAACCTGCCGGTCCATTGGCAAAAGAGGCCGGAAAGATTCTAGCCGGTTTCTCTGGGAGGATGAACAATGTCATTTCATAAGCGTTGGCAGATAGAAGGAGTTCTCACAACCATGACCCCGCTCCATATCGGCTGTGGGGAGACCACGAAACGGACCGGTCTCGGGAGCAAGGAGCAACCCGCCCTTATCCAGGCAATAACCACCGATGCCGCCGGCAATCCTTATATCCCCGGCACCACTTTCAAGGGCAATATCCGCTCGTGGCTTACCGAATGCGGTGCGGACCCGGTCTTGGTTAAAGCGATTTTCGGCTTCGGAGACGAGCAAACCAAGGAAGGTCAGGGCGGTAGGGCCGAGTTCTGGGACTGCCCGCTGCTGAGCGGCATCAAGCCGGTGGGACACATACCTTACTGGGACCCCAACCGCCAAACCGGGGTGGAGGCATCCGTGGTTATCGACCGAGCGACAAGGACCGCCCGCGACAAGAAGCTTTTTTATAACGAATATGTGCCGCCCGGAGTGGCGTTCCGGGTCGTTATCTCCGGTTCCGGCCTGGATAACGCGGAGATCGAACTGCTGCTTGCGGGCCTGGAAGGATTTAACGAAAAAGTTCCGGTTACCCTTGGGGCTGACACCATAAACGACAAGGGGCGTCTGCAATGGCAACTGAACCAGATAAAAAAGATGGGCCGCATTGAACTGGCGGAATGGCTTAAACAATCCCCGCTGCCGATGTGGCATTCCGCTCTCAAACCGATCGACACCAGCCAACATCATTAATTGCTTACCGAGTCTGCCCTGTTGCTGACCGCGTTGAAACCGCCACCCCGCATCAGTCTGGGCTTTGAACTGGACTTCTTGACCCCGTTTCTGGTCAATGATCCAAGCCAAAAGGTTGAAAACGGCCCTGACCACAACCCGTTAAAAAACTCAGAAGGCAAGGTGATCATTCCGGAAAGGTCCTTCCGGGGCGCCCTGCGTTTCCAGGCTGAACGGATCCTTCGAACCATGGGTGCCGATATCTGCATGCCGGACGATACCGAGAAGGCCTGTCGTATCTCCAGTGATAACGCTGTGGGGAAAAACAATCCGTGCCTGGCCTGTCGACTCTTCGGGGCGCCGGGCTGGCAATCGCCCCTGACCGTCTCGGACCTTAGATTACAGGCGGGGACCGGTGATCTCGTCAACCAGGAATTCGTCGCTATCGACCGCTTCACCGGCGGCGGCGCCCCGAAGCGAAAATTCAACACCGCTGCCAGCTACGCACCAACTTTTACAGGCAAAATCGCGGTTGATCTCAACCGGCTCGATCCCTGGGCCTTGGGACTGTTGGCCCTGGTTATGCGCGACTTGGCCGAAGGGGACATCCACTTCGGCTTTGCATCGAGGATCGATTACGGTGCTTGCCGCTGCAAATTCACCGCTCTCTCGGTCAACGGCATCCATGCCAAGAGAGACTGGCAGGAGATAGCCGACAGGAATGGACTGCGAGCAGAACGGATCGAGCAAATGGACTTGTCCGCACCCCTGTCGGACAACATTGTCAGTGCCCTTACCGAGTTCGTTCGCCTGTTTCAGGACGAAGTAAACAAATCAGACCGGCAAACGGTCGAAAAGGAGGCCGCCCATGAGCTTTCATAATCCTTATCATTTCATTCCGGTAAAAAAAGACGGTCGTATTGAGGATCTTCCAGTCGAGGAATTCAAGAGTGACAAGCAGCATCAGGTGACCCATGACCATTATCGTGCCAAGGTCACCATAGGCGAAGAGGAACAGCCGGTTTATTCCGGGCGACTGCTGTGCAAACTGACCACCGAGGATCCGGTGGTAATCGGCGCCGCTCAGGAAGAGTTGCCCAACGGTTCAAAGCGTATACTACCTTTCGAACTGGACGGCCGGCCGGCAATGCCGAGTTCAACCCTGCGGGGCATGATTTCCTCCCTTGCCGAGGCCGCCAGCAACTCAAGCCTCCGGGTTCTCGACAACCGGTTATTTTCCCGGCGAGCGGATATGCAAGAATCCCCGAGCGCAATCGGCATGATCGTTGAAGTTGAAGACCCGTCGGCTCCAACAGGAAAGAAGCTTAAACTCCGACCCCTGACCCTGCCGACTTTGAGATGCAACAAAGACGGTGACGCCGACATCCCGTCAGAATATCAAAATATTTTTACCTGGCCGGTTCTCAAGGTTTATGTGGATGGTTACCGTGGGGGACGAGTGACCAGAAATTCCTTTCTTGGCAAGTCCAATCCGGACTCGTTCTCAGCAGATAACAAGCAGTTCTGGTATATAAAATTGGCGGGAAAATGTAAACTTAACAAAGATAATGGCAACGTCAACGTACAATGTACTGCTCCCTATATTAAAGAAATTAAGAATAATCGAACCAAGAAGATCAATTATTTCCTTGTCGGCCAACATGCGGCTTCAGACCCGAAACCTTACGATGAGCTTACCTCGGCTGAAAAAAATGACCCTGACTATGTTCGTGGAATCTTGCGAGTTTTGGGAGTTTCCGATCCTGACCGTAGCGTCCCGAATACTAAAAAACATGAAATCTTTATTCCGTATCCAGAGGGGAAAAAAAATGCTCCGCTAAACATAGACCACGCCTTGGAGACCTTTTACACACTGGCTAAGGAGCGGACCGATGCGGACGGGAACTTGCCGTATCATGTCAAGGGGGCCGGGCGCAATGCGGAAAATGATTCAGGAAAAAGAGAAATTCGATTCCGCGACGGTGATCTGGTATTTTTTCGACCTGATAAATCCGATTCCTCCAAGGTGGCCGAAATTAGCATCTCTTCCATCTGGCGCAAGACTGCCGGCGGCAAAAGTCATGACTTTTTCAAAAAAATCTCGCCGGAACTTCTTCCTTTTGGCTCATGTAAGCGAGAATTCATCACCATGGCGGAACAGCTTTTTGGGTTTGTTGAAGAACAGGCAAAGGACGATAAACCTCCCAGCCAGATACTGGCCCTGGCCGGCCGGGTCAGGTTTTCATCCGGCCGCCTGGATCCCAACACAACCGACCCCGTCTATGATAAACAGGTACTCTTGAAAATACTCGACACCCCAAAGCCACCCTGTCCATCCATGTATTTCAAAGATGCATCCGGTAGTGGCCGCTACATTGCCAAAAAAGACCTGACGCCCCAAAAACACCGGCCCCAGGGCCGCAAATATTATCTGCACCGCCATAAAGACCAAAATGAACCATGGAAAACCCTGCGTGAGACCAAAAATCTGAAGCAGAAAAGCTGCGTCCGCCCGATCAGCGCCGGCCGTACGTTTTTCTTCCATATCGACTTTGACAACCTAAGCGAATCGGAACTGGAGCTGCTGTTTTATGCCCTGCGTCCCGCCCTCGAATTCCGGCACAAGATCGGGATGGGCAAATCCATCGGTCTGGGCAAGGTCAGAATCGATCCGCTTGCCGCCCTGCTCGTAGATCGCCAACTTCGCTATTGTGATGAGATAAACCTTCTGGCCAGCAACCGTTACCACAAAATATGGCTCGCCGAGGACGCCGCGCCCGGCGCGTGGCCAACTCAGTATGCCCGGGAAAAAAAAGAAGCTGTCGAAGCTGAGGATAACGGCAATATAGAAGAAAACTTTTTCAATGAACTCCATAAAAAATTCCGAGATAGGATGGATGAAGACATCCGCACCGCCCTGGAACTTCTTGGTGACCCGGACAAGATCACCCACCCGGTGCATACCCCCCAGATTGCCGGCCGGACCACCGGCCCCGACCTGGAAAAGGAAACATATAGATGGTTTGTGGCCAATGACCGCGCCCGAAACAAACAGTATTTAAAGCCGCTTGATAAAGCCAGTGACAATATAGAACCGCTGTCCTAAAAATCATTTGACTTACAGAAAAATGTCAAAAAATGACCTCATATTTTTCCTTGGCGGCCAAGACCTGGAAATGAAAACCATCCGGGAACTCCTGAATAAATATGCCCCTGACCTTTACCACGACAAAAACCTTTCATGGGGCGCAAAGGCATCTGCTTATACAAAGGAGATCCAAGCCTGCCTTCGACAAGGGAAAACCCCGGTGTTGGTTGAGCTGGAATATGACCTGGGACTGGATGCAAGCCGCATAAAAATAATTGATCATCATCAGGGGAAGGCCGGCAAAAAACAGGCGACTTCGCTCCAACAAGTATTTGAACTTTTAGATCTTCCCCGTGAACTCTGGACTCGTTGGCATGAGTTGGTGGCGGCCAATGACTATGGCTATATTCCCGCCATGCTGGCAATCGGTGCCACCCCAGCGGAAGTTGCTAAAGTGCGGGCTGCGGACCGGGATGCCCAAGGTATTACCCCGGCCGAGGAAACCGAAGTTGCCAAGGCTCTCCAAAACATGCAAAAACTGGTCAACGGCAAGCTCTCCATTGTACACCTTTCACACTCACATACTGCTGCTGTGGTTGACCGACTTGAACCGGCCCTTGGAGGTCATGGTTTCCAAAACCTTTTGGTTATCTCACCTGGCGAGATTAATTTTTTTGGCTCAGGAGATTATGTTTTGGCCCTTGACCGTGCATTTCCTGACGGCTGGTACGGCGGTGCATTGCCTGATCGGGGATTCTGGGGGCATCAAATTCCACCGCCAGATTTTACAGCAGTGATCAAATTTCTGAAGCAGGAAATAAGCAACCAACAGGAATAATATGGGAAACACCTTCGATCACACCTCTCTCAACACCGCTTTCCAAAACGTAAAGAAAAACCACGGCTGCGCCGGGGTGGACGGGGTGACTATCGAACGGTTCGAGGTGGATTTGGCCGGCAATCTCCAGAAACTGCGGCAGGAGCTGGAGGAGCAGACCTATTTTCCTTTGCCGCTCTTGAAGATTCTGGTGGCCAAGAAGAACGGCGAGCCCCGGGGCCTGTGCATTCCCACGGTCAGGGACCGCGTTGCCCATACCGCGGTTACCCACCAAGTCGGCCCGATACTGGAGAAAGAATTCGAGGAATGCAGTTACGGGTATCGCAAGGGCCGGTCTATCCGGCAAATTGTCTACAAGATCAAGGATTATTACGAGCAAGGCTATCGCTGGGTGGTTGATGCGGATATCGACGCTTTTTTCGACACGGTCGCCCACGACCTGATGCTGGCCAAGTGCGCCCGGTTCATCCCTGACCGGAATGTGCTTGCGCTTATTGAAATGTGGCTCAAGGCCGAGATCTGGGACGGCAAGTCCATCTT
>JAJRVC010000693.1 GCA_024277475.1 Deltaproteobacteria bacterium | reverse complement strand
TCATCCATCATCCCTCATCCCTCGTCCCTCATCCCTCGTCCATCATCCCTCGTCCATCATCCCGCCGCTCCCCATCATCCGACAACCGGTTTTCTCACCGGCGGCGGTGTGTTTCGGCTCTTCGACACAACAATCTCCCCGTCCACCAGTACCATCGCCACGCCGGGTACATCGCCGGCTTCGATGGCCGACAACGCATCTTCACCCACCGAACCCATAGGAGCGTCCATAATCACCAGGTCGGCCTCCAGTCCTTCTGCAATAACCCCCCGGGGTAGTTTATGGATCCGGGCAGTGTTTCCGGTAGCCATGCAGATAGCCTCTTCAGGTTTAATAGCCGACAGACTGGCTAAATGAGCGATGACCCTTAAAACCCCCAACGGCACCACACCGGTACCGGACGGGGCGTCATTTCCAATGATGATGCGATCAAGGCTGTTGTGCTCAACACACAGGTTGGCAGCATCCACCGTTACTTTGGGGTTGCCGCAGTGTACGATTTCCAGTGCAAAATCCGTTTCGGTAACCAGCCGAAGAACTTCGGCAGGTGCAATTGCCGTGGGTCCGCCGTTAATATGAGAAACAATATCAGGTCCCGTTTGCATAACCATCTCGGCGGTAACCGTGCTGCTGCCCGGAATGGAAGTCCCGCCGGTATGCATCATGACCGTCATACCGCACTCTTTGGCCCATTTGACCATGGGTGCGGCATCTTCCGGATTTTTAACCGATCCCAACCCGATTTCCCCAACGGTGCGCACGCCCTCTCCGGCCATTTCCTCAAAATCTTTTCGGGTCAGCCCTTTTTCCAATATAACCGCACCGCCGACGACTTTGCCCCCCCCGGGTCTGAAATTGACAAACGATTTAGCCGCCAGAATCGCCAGGGCTTTGGTGCCGGCAGGATCCTTCGGTCTGCCGGGCAGATGAACTTCGCCCGCGGAGATAAAGGTAGTCACCCCGCCGTGGACTTCGCTTTCAAGAAAACCGGTCTGTTTCTGCCTGGGGGTGTAATCTCCCAGAACCACGTGGCAGTGTGAATCAAACAGCCCGGGTGTGACCGTAGCGCCGGCGCAATCGATAACGACATCTGCATCCGAAACATTCAGCACTGCTCCCTTACCGACTTTACAGATCTTGCCTTCCTGCACAAAAACGGCGTCACCTTCTATCAGGGGATTAGAGATATCCCCACTGACAATCGTTCCGATATTTTTCAGAAGTACACTGGACATTTTTTCCTCCCTTTTGGAATGACGAACGACGAATGACGAATTATTGAATTCGCTTCGCTCAATCTTTTTGATAAACTATTGTCTCTTAATTCTACAGCCAAATTGGATATTTAAGCAATTCTACCCGTCGAGAGCCTCAGGGTCTAACGACGGCGTCGAACGATCGATTTAATTAGAAACGACAGGGCGAAGCGATACCACAAATCTTCAATCTTCAATCTTCAATTCAGGCTTGCCCGGGTTGGGGCCAAAATGGCCCGCTTCAATAGCGGTTTGCAAAACGCTTTCCAGGTCGGCCGGCAAATTATATATGCGCTGCCCCAGGGCGTCCGCCAGGGCGTTTATAATTGCCGGCGCCGTCGGAATCAGGGCCGGCTCCCCTACTCCTTTGGCGCCAAAAGGCCCGGTGGGTTCTGAAGATTCCACGATGATGGGAACAATTTCGGGAACATCGGCACAGGTGGGGATGTGATAATCTTTCATCGAGACCGTCTGCCCCGGGATGAATTCTTCCATCAGCGCAAATCCAATTCCCATGGCGACCCCGCCACAGATTTGCCCCTTGACGTTTTCGGGATGAATCGCCTTGCCGACATCATGGGCTGCGAAAACTTTTTCGATGCTGACTTCCCCGGTCAGGGTATCCACCGTCAACAGGACCAGCTGACCGGCAAAGGCATAGGTGGTGTAAGGAACACCCTGCCCGGTTTCAGGATCCAAGGGTACGGTTTCCGGGTCAAAGTAGCCTTGCCATTTCAAGGGAATTCCTTTTTGGTTGGCATGTTGTGCCAGAGCCGACAATTCGACCCTGTTATTCGGATTGTTGCAATCCATAACAAAGCCCCCCTTGAGCATTAGCTCAGCTTTAGCGGCTCTCAATTTGTTGACCGCTTCGGTGAGAAGCACATCGGCGAGCTTGTCGGCCGCTTCTTTGACCGCGTTGCCGGAAATATAGGTCTGCCGGCTGGCGGAGGTCGCACCTGCATTGGTGGTGCAGCGGGTGTCGGCCACAAAAAGACGGATATCTTCCGGTTTGATTCCCAGGGATTCGGCCGCAATCTGGGCCAGGATGGTGGTCGACCCCTGCCCGATATCCGCACAGCCGGTGTACAGGTTTACGTTTCCTCCCAGGTCCATCTCGATTCCGGCGGTAGATGGATTCCGCACCCCGGTATTGCCGATGCCGTACCACATGCCGCCCAGACCGATGCCTCTTTGTTTATAGGCTTCGCTTTTCCCGTGGCGCCAGACGTTTTTAGCCCACTCATAGTGAGGCCTTAAAGCCTCAAGACAGTCACCGATCCCTATGCTGGTCACTAATTTCTGTCCGGTGGCGGTTTCAGATCCGGATTTGAAGGCATTCAACAATCTCAATTCGAGCGGATCCATACCCAGTTTTTGGGCCAGCAGATCCATGTGTGATTCGTGGGCAATGGCCATCTGAGGGGTACCAAAACCCCGCATGGCGCCGCAAAAAGGATTGTTGGTGTATACACAGCGGCTTTCAACTGCAACGTTTTCAACCTCATAGGGACCGGTGGCATGCACGGCGGCACGCGATGCCACTGCAATTCCGTAAGAACCATAGGCCCCGGTATCACCGGTTATCAAGGCCTGCAGGGCCAAAAGCTTTCCATTGCGGTCGGCTCCGGTTTTCAAGGTCATCTCGAGCGGATGCCGTTTGGCCGTTGCAAGGTAAGATTCTTCCCTGGAATAAACCATTCTTACCGGTCTTTTAAGGTGTAGTAGCGCCAATCCGATAAAACCCTGCATATTTAAATCCAGCTTGGAGCCGAATCCGCCACCCGTAGCAGCCTGGACAATACGGACCTTTTCGTCTTCGAGTCCTAAAATTCCGCAGACTTCCTTGTGGTCGTAATGGGGATTTTGGGTCGAGGCATAAATGACCAGGGTGCCGTCTTCATCCACATAGCCCGCACCGGCATCGGGCTCCAGGTAGTTGTGTTCAATCCGGGCGGTTCGATAGGTCTTTTCGATCACAATGTCACAGCGTTTGAAGGCCTGGTCAACATCACCTTTTCTCAGCTTACGGGTAAACAGCAAATTGCCCTTTGCATGAATTTTTGGAGCATCCGGCTTGAGCGCCTCCCCGGGGGTAAACACTGCCGGCAGTTGTTCATAAGTCACTTCGATATATGACAATGCCCGTTTTGCCGCTTCTTCGTTCTCGGCGGCAATCAAGGCGACGGGCTCGCCGACAGCGCGCACCTTGCCGGTAGCCAGCAGGGGCTGATCT
>JAJRVC010000692.1 GCA_024277475.1 Deltaproteobacteria bacterium | reverse complement strand
GGAAACAGCGCCAATGAGGATATCCGCCAATTGCATGAGACCGATGTCGTGTGAATGCACATGCTGAATCCGCTCAATGATTTCCCTGGAAAAATCATAATTCGCATTGCTCAGCACTTCCCGCAGCTTGCGCAGCTTCATCCTGCTGCGCGTGTCCTTGATATCAAGATAGATATGGTATTTCCTGTCCGTGGAGATCAAGTTCCGCAAGAGATAGAAATACATCTTGTAATACCATTCATCGTGAGTCTGGTTATAATCATCGTGGGACAAAATTGATTTGTCAGGAACAACCCATGCCCGAAATCCCATGGTCCTTCTGTCAAAAAAATAGCTGAGCAGATCCCTGTAAAAATCCAGTTTTCCGGGAGAGACCTTTGTCCACTTGATCTCGAAAAACGGTGAAAGGTGATGTTTTGCCTTCAGCTCGGCAATGGCCTGGTTGTGCTCTCTGGCCTTGGCCCTGAAACACCAGAGCGCACCGAGAACCATGGCCTTCTGGCCGTCATTGGGCAGATGGCAGCTTTCATCACAGTAAATGTTTATCGTTGTTTTCATTTCAACCCTTGTAAGAAGTGAAAAACTAACAGTGAAGAGTGAAAAGTTGAACTCATTTCTTTTTCCCTGTCTTTACGGTTGATATCAGCATGGCGAGTAATTCACGGCAGTCAGAATGCAAACTTGCAAACTGCTCATTGCTGATAAAACCGGTATCTTTCAGGATGGAAATCCAATAATCGGTTTCGTTCGCCTCTTTTAACGCAATACTCATCTTGCTAATGAAGTCGGCTTTGCTCTGAGCAAATTCAGCCTCCCGAATGTAACTGGTCACGGGGTATGCAAGATCGTGATTGTTCTCCCTCGTCCCTGTAAGCGGTCACAGGTGCCGCAGATTTTTACAGGCTCACCTGTTCGCTATAGCCCCTCTATGCGGGCAGGTGAGACCGTGAAAAGATGCGGTGCCTGTGATCGCTTACTCCCGAATTAATGCGCCAATCGCAGTGCCACTCCGCAGGACCTGCTTACTCAAGACAAATTCCCTTTTCTCATCCATCAGAAACCTCGATAACTTCACGATCCGTATCGCAAAGTCATAACTCTTATCCCTCAAAACCGACTTACCCATCTCTTATCACTCTCAACTTTTCACTTTTAGTTTTTCACTTTTCACTCTTATCTCCCCTGTCAGCAGCTTCTGCATCAGCCCCTTTTTCTGTTCTCTAAGGGCTGTTTCCTTCCTGCGTAGCAGCTCAATTTCCCGGTCGCAGGTGGAAAGGAGTGCAGCGATACGGGATTGTTCGGCTACCGATGGGACATTCGCTTTTACCTGAGAGAAATGACGAAACTTCAAATTCAAAGTATCAGAAACAAGTCCTTGTGAAAAACGCTGGAAAAGGTGAATCATGGGCGGATACTTGAAGAGATATCCGAAAAAACTCGATAAATGCCCCTTTTTAGGAGTACAGATTGTGTATGCCGGGCTGACTATCCCTTCCAAAGTAGATACGGCTGAAACACCCTGCCACATCCGCATCGTGTTGTAACCGATGTCACCAGGTGCAATTCGTTTGTATTTGCTCTTGTCAGCATTCGAAGTATCTTTCCGCTCGACTTCATCACGAGGTATTACACCCCGGTCGGATGTAATTGCCAAAAGTGGAAGATCAGGATTGGTTTCTTTTCGTTCCTTGAAGCAATCACCCAGCTTACAAGCCTTCCACCCCTCCGGCAGTTGACCTTTCCGCAACTTTTCACTTTTCACTTTTCGTTTTTCACTTCCGGCAAACTCAGGGAACCTGATTTTGCCGGAAAGAAGTTGCTGCATCAGCCCTTTTTTGAGCCGCTGCTTGGCATCGATGAGCTTGCCCACCTGCTCAATAGCCCGGTCCCAGGCGGAGAGGACTTCAGCGATTTTTTTCTGTTCCGGGAGAGGGGGGACTCCAACTTTAATTGACGATAGTGTATTCTTATCAATATTTGGGAAAGTTGATCCGGTAGTAAGCTTAAGAATCCTATACGTAATATTGATTAAAAGCTGTTCTATAAAAATGGGATAACTTTTTTTTTCTTTGCAACTAATTGAAGCAACACCTCGACCAATACAATACTTGTCATTGGCAATATTCATTCTGCCTGTCGAGCTTCCTCGGACACAAAGCAAAATGTCCCCTAGATTGCAAACCTTCGTTGGCGAGGAAGTCCACTGTTTTTTTATCGGGTAACGTTCCGTAAACTCTGTCGGGCCATTGATTAACGGGAACCCTACACCTTCAGTATTATAGCTTTTACCATTTGGAGACAGACCCATTTTGATCTTTGCTATTGATGAAAAAACCTTACACTCCCACTCCTCCGGTATCCACCCGATCTTGGTCTTCTTATACCCCGGACGCCCTTCATTTCGGGCTTTCTTTTTCACTTTTAACTTTTCACTCTTCACTTTTCTCTGCCCCGTCTTTCCCCGGCAGCATCTTTGCCGCCTCCTCAAGCTGTTTCACATAGTCGGCTTCCCCCAGGGCTTCCTTGTATTCCCGGCGGCGGGCCGCGAATTTTTCATATTCCGCCCTTGCGTGGTCCTCGGCTTCTTTTTTGCTGACTTTTCCGGCGCCGGGCAGGACCCGGCGGTCGTTGAAGCGCAAGAATTCTTCCAGCTTCCGTTCCCAGTCTTTCAGGAATATCTGTTTACGCCGCCTGGCCTGGTCCTCGGCAAAGTCCAGCCACATGGTCACGATCCGGTTCAATTCGTCGATTTCACGTTCATCGAGGTAATTCTTGGCAATGGCGGCATCGGTGCTGCGAACTTCGTCGTTTTTCCAGTTCGTCAGTCCCATGTTGGGCAGCAGATGATTCGCCCGGCTTTTGATGAGTTCAGCCGCGGTCATGCCGGTGGCGGCATAATGCAGCTTGTTCTGGATGATGCTGAAAAATTTTGTGCTCTCCGGAAGCGAGGGTTCATAATCGGCAGCCATGGCAAAAATTTCCCTGATCCGCAGGTACATCCGGCGTTCACTGGCCCGGATATCTCGGATGCGCTCCAGCATCTCGTCGAAATAATCGGGCACAGGAGAACCGGCCACCGGCGGATTTTTCAACCGTTCGTCATCCAGAACAAACCCTTTAATGATATATTCTTTCAGCCGCTGCGTGGCCCAGATGCGAAAGCGGGTGGCAATCAGGCTTTTCACGCGGTAGCCCACGGAAATGATCATGTCGAGATTGTAAAAATCGAGTTTGCGCTCTACCTGACGATTTCCCTCCTGTCGAACTGTCAAGAATTTCTTGACAGTTGCCCCCGGTGTCAATTCTCCTTCATCATAAATGTTTTGAATATGCTGGCTGATATTCTGTTTAGTTGTCTGAAACAGATCAGCCATCATCAGTTGGGTAAGCCATACGGTTTCGTCTTCAAGACGGACTTCCAGCTTTACCTGTCCATCCTCAGCACGGTAAACCAGCAACTCACCTTTAGACTCATTGGGGGAGGGCAGTCCGTCTTTAGTCATAATCCAAGCTCCTCCAGATACTTGTTCAGCTCTTCTTGCGTCCTGGCAAGCTCCGCCTCTATTTCCTGAATCTCCTTCTGAACCGATGCGATATCGACATCCTCTTCTTCCTCAAAGGTATCAACATAGCGGGGGATATTCAGATTGAATTCGGCTTCCTGAATCTCTGAAAGCCGAGCCAAGTGCGAGTATTTTTCGACTTCCTTGAATTCCCGGAACGTCGAGACGATTTTTTCGATATCCTCATCCCGCAGGCGGTTCTGCTTTTTGCCGTCCTCGAACTCCCGGCTTGCGTCAATAAAGAGGACATGTTTGTCCCGGACACTTTCCGCCTCCTCCCAGGATTTCCGTCCCTTGTTGAAAACGAGAATTGCCGCCGGTATACCTGTGCCGTAGAAAAGTTGAGCCGGAAGCCCGATAACCGCCTCAAGGATGTTCTCCTCGATGAAATGCTTGCGTATGACGCCTTCCGCTCCGCCGCGAAAGAGCACCCCATGAGGAACAATGACTCCCACTTTGCCTTCACCCTCAAGCGCTATTTCGACCATGTGACTGATAAAGGCGTAATCCCCCCGGCTCTTTGGGGGAACCCCTCGCCAGAAGCGATTGAACCGGTCGTGACTTGCGTCTTCATGACCCCACTTATCCAGGGAGAACGGAGGATTGGCAACCACGATATTGAACCGCATCAGTTCATCGTTCTCGATCAGCTTGGGGTTGTTGATGGTGTCGCACCATTCAATGCGGGCGGAATCCATCCCGTGCAGGAACATGTTCATCCTGCATAAGGACCAGGTGGAACCGTTGGATTCCTGCCCGAAAAGGGCGAAGTTTTTGCTGCCAACTTCCTGGCCTACCTTGATGAGGAGGGACCCCGAGCCGCAGGCGGGATCACAGATGCGGTCCCCCTCTTTTGGAGCGAGCAGCTTGGCGAGGAGAGCAGAAACTTCGGGCGGGGTGTAGAACTCACCAGCCTTCTTACCCGCTCCAGCTGCAAAACGGGCGATCAGATATTCATAAACATCTCCGATTACATCACGATTGCCGATACGCGAAGGGCGCAGATCGAGACGTTCGTCGGCAAAATCTTCAAGAAGGTTTTTCAGGCGGCGGTTGCGTTCCTTGGTCTGTCCCAGGGCAGGTTCGCTGTTGAAGTCAATATTACGAAACACATTTTCGAGTTTTGACTTGTTGGCATCCTCGATTTTCTCAAGGGCGATATTGATGATCTCGCCGATATTGGGCTCGTCACGCTTGCTGTAGAGGAAATCAAAGTCCGATTCCGGAGGCACCACAAAGCGTTCCCGGGCCAGCGCTCTTTCCACCCGGGCCACATCACCATTATATTTTTTCTCGTATCCGGACCTTTTGTCCTTCCAAAGATCACTCATATACTTAATGAAGAGCATGGTAAGGATGTAATTCTTGTATTCCGACGGATCGACAGCGCCTCGAAAGGTATCGCATGCCCGCCATACAACATCATTGATTTCTTTTTGATTGATATGCAAACCCATGAGCTTTTCTCCCGTATTCACTTTTCGCTGTTCACTGTTCACTGTTCACTGTTCACTTTTCACTGCCCTTACGCATGCTGCTTTGACAAGACGCGACCTGAGCTCCGAAAGCCTGTCCAGAAGGAATTGCTCGTGCTTGGCGAGCGTTACTATCTTTACCACTTTTTTCTGAACAGAAAGCGGCGGGACCTGGACTTGCAGGCGGGAAAGTGTGCTCTTAGAAATAAAAG
>JAJRVC010000691.1 GCA_024277475.1 Deltaproteobacteria bacterium | reverse complement strand
GGTTGATGAGCCAGGATGGCTTTATTGTAGTTGAAAAACCAGAACGGCGCATCTTCGACGAAAATTTCTTCAGCCTGCTGGATATAGCCGATCTTTTTCTCTTTATCCCGGGTGGCCGCCGCCATATTGATGTATTTGTCGTATTCGGGATTGTTGTACTTGACATAGTTTCCGGCTGCCGGCGGATTATCCGATTTCCAGCGGGACATTACTTCCAGGGGATCGGGTCCTGAATCCAGCGACCAGATAAACATCTGGTAATCAGCCTTGCGGACGCGTTCGGCCATGGCGGCACCCTCCATCTGCTGAATCTTCAGCTTGATGCCGATTTTCTTCAGATAGGGCATGGCCGCCTCGTAGATACCGGTGCCCCAGGATTTATTGGCCGTGCCGATAGCATGTTCGACGACGAATCCTTTCTCATAGCCGGCCTCTTTCATAAGCTGTTTGGCCTTTTCCGGGTTGAACTCGTATTTCTTGATTTTGGGATTGAACGCCGGCGAGGTGGTCGGCAGATAACCCCGGGCCGGAAAGGCTTTGCCTTTGAGAATCTTCTCTATGATCAGATCAGCAGGGATTGCGTAACTGATTGCCTGACGCACCCGCTTGTCACTCAAGGGTTTGAAGTCCGGGTTAAATCCGACCAGGCGCGTGAACATCTCGGCCACCTCGATCATATTTTTGGAAATCACCGGATCGGCTTTATACTCGGGATAATTCACCGCGCCCACGATGGTAGCGTCCAACTCTTTGGCTTTAAAGGCCAAGTCGCGCGGAGCCGCCTCGCCCATAATTTTGTACACCACTTTGTCCAGATAGGGTTTGCCCTCTATGTAAAAATCATCAAATTTTTCCATAACCACTTCGGACCCTTTGACCCACTTGACAAATTTAAAAGGACCGCAACCCACCGGATGGGTGGAGAATGCATCGCCTAGCCGTTCCACTTCCTCTTTCGGGAGTATGTCCGTACCGGGCAACCAGAGGTAAAATTTAATGTCCACCGGATTTTCCAGCGTCATCTCGAATGTGAGGTCGTCTATTTTCTTGAGCCCGGAGATGCTTTCGGCCTTGCCCTCGGAAACCTCCCTGGCCCCTTTGATCGGTTTAACCTGATCTAATTGAGGTGATGCCGGTTTCAGACTGGCAATTCGATTATAGGACCAGATAACATCATCCGCAATCAACTGGCGGCCATTATGAAACTTGATGTTGGGTCTCAGCTTATAGGTGTATACCAGCCCGTCATCAGAAACTGTTACGCTTTCGGCCAACTCCAGTACCGGTACGTTCGTATTGGGATCCCATTTGTATAAAGAACGATGGATGTTCATCCCCACCAGATAATCCTGATAGCGGGTCGATTTGTGGAGATCGAGCCCGAAAAGGTCGCCACCGTAAGGCGCCATCGTATTCAGTGTTCCCCCGCTTCTAACCGCAAAAGCCGATGAAGTGGTTAAGCCGATTGCCAACACCATTGTCAAAATCAAAATTTTGCGCATGAATCCTCCTCCTTTTGTTTGGGTTGTACCTTTGTTTGGGTAATACCCCCGAAAAATTAATATCGCGCCTACAATTCCATACCCGATATGCCATGTCAACAGATAATTAAACTGATGCTTAAGGTTCGGGCTTAGCGCCCTTTCGGCGTCCGGTTTTTGGCTTGACATTACTGGTTTGATATGGGCATTTACGCAATCTATGTTCGACCTATTAATCAAAGGCGCAACCATTGTCGACGGAACCGGGGCGAAGGCATGGGTCGGCGATGCGGCCATCGCAGGAGGTCGTTTTGCCGCCCTGGATCACCACATACAGGGAGAAGCCCGCCGCGTTATTGCCGCCGACGGAACTATGCTGGCACCGGGTTTTATCGATATTCACTGCCATTCCGATTTTTCCCTCTTCGACCATCCCGATGCTGAAATCAAACTAAGACAGGGGGTTACCCTGGAAGTTTTAGGCAATTGCGGGTCCTCACTGGCCCCCCTCGGGACAATCTCACGGACTTTGATTTCAGCCGAAAGTGATTCAAACATTCAGTCGTGGGAGCATCCCCTCAACTGGACCTCCTATGGTCAGTATGCACGCACATTGGAGGCCTCGGGCCTGTCCATCAATGTCGCAGGCTTGGTCGGCCACGGCACCCTGCGGCTGACCGCCATGGGGCCCTCCGATGGCCGGCCCGATCCGGACCAGATGGCCTGTATGAAATCCCTGCTGTCGCAATCCATGGATGAAGGCGCGGCCGGCCTGTCAACAGGATTAATTTATGCGCCCGGCTGTTTTGCCGACACCCGTGAATTGATCGAATTGGCCGGGGTAGCCGCCGGCAGGGGGGGATATTATGCATCCCATATCCGCAATGAGGCCGACCGGGTCCTGACAGCGCTTGAGGAAGTGATCCGCATCGGCCGGGATGGACGGATCCCGGTACATGTTTCCCACCTGAAGATTGCCGGCAAGAAAAACTGGCCCCTCTGGGAGGCCGTGGTGGAAAAACTGACCTTGGCCCGGTCGGAAGGAATTGACATCACCTGTGATGTGTATCCGTATTTTCACTCCAGCACCACGATACTGGCCCTGCTGCCGCCCTGGTCGCTCGAAGGCGGGTTGGCGCAACTGATTCCGCGGCTCGAAGACCCCCGGCAGCGGGAGCGTATCATCGGCGGGATCAAAGACGGAATCGCGGGATGGGAAAATATGGTGATGCATACCGGTCTTGACAAAATCGTGGTTTCCGCGGTTCAAAGCACGCAACGTAAGGGTTTCGAAGGCAAAAGCATTGCACGGATAGCGGTGGAGGCCCAACAGGATCCTTTCAAATTGCTGCTGGATCTTGTTGAGGCTGAAAAAGGCGCGGTATCCATCATCACAGAATCCATGAACGAGGAAAACATGGTCCATTTTTTGGCCCTGCCCTTTGCCATGGTCGGTTCGGATGGATCTCCCAACCGGGGCCGTCCACACCCGCGCTTGTACGGTACATTTGCCAGGGTAATTCGTCGGGTTGTACGTGAATTGGGTGCCCTGTCAATGGAAGCAGCCATCCATAAAATGAGCGGTCTGACCGCCCAACGACTGGGATTGAAGGAAACCGGAATTCTGCGCAAAGGATTCAAGGCGGATGCAGTGCTCTTTGATCCCTTGACATTTGGCGACACGGCAACCTATGATCATCCGCGAAGTTTCCCCCAGGGGCTTCTGGCGACCCTTGTCAATGGTGAGGTTGTGATTGACGGGCAAAAGCATACCGGAGCTAGGCCGGGCGAGTTTTATCGGAAATAGATACCCGGGCCAGAAGGCCCGTCGAAGATCCCGCTCCGCGGGGGCACTGATTCCTCTCTGAAAGGGAGTGCTGATTTTATTTCATATGAGCAGCACCTCTGGCCCAAAAAACGGCCAGTCTGATCAAAAAAGAAACTGATGAACGTCGAACATTGAACGTCCAACATCGAACGTCGAATGAATGTATTCTGTCTGTTTTATAGTTGTTTTATAAAAGATTCAGCGAAGCGTTTCCTTCGTATCAGAACAGCAAGTATTAGCCTTTTTAAACAAATAAATTGGGGAGTTACTTTTGAACACCAGCAGTCATCTTTTAGATATACAGAGACTGAAGACAAATTTCTATACACTTGAAGGCATCGCCAGGGCGGTGGAAAATGTCTCATTCTACCTGGATGAGGGCGAAACCCTGGGATTGGTGGGGGAGTCGGGCTGCGGCAAAAGCGTGACCGCGCTGTCCGTCATGCGGCTCATCAGAAATCCGCCCGGAAAAATCGTAGATGGACAGATTCTTTTTGAAGGGGCGGATCTTCTCAAATTATCGGAAAGCCGGATGCGCGCCATCCGGGGAGCGCGTATTTCGATGATCTTCCAGGAACCCATGACATCACTCAATCCTCTCTATACCATCGGTCGTCAGATTGCAGAGATGTTTGAGATTCACAAAAGAACCGGCAAAAAGGAAAGCTGGTCCCGCGCCGTTGAAACCCTCCACCAGGTCCAGATGCCGTCGCCGCAAAAACGGGCCCATGAATTTCCCTACCAGCTTTCAGGCGGTATGCGCCAACGGGCTATGATTGCCATGGCAATGGCCTGCAATCCTAAAATTCTGATTGCCGATGAACCTACGACCGCCCTGGATGTCACGATCCAGGCCCAGATACTTGATCTCATGCTCAAATTAAAAGAAGATTTTGGTGCCGCCGTTCTCATTATTACCCATGATCTTGGCGTCGTTGCGGAAATTACCCAGCGGATCGTGGTCATGTATGCCGGTCAAGTGGTTGAGGAGGGCACGACCCGGGATATTTTCAATCATCCAAAGCACCCCTATACCCGGGGACTGCTGAGATCCGTACCTAAGCTGGGGGAACGATCGCGGCACGGTCGCACCCGCCTGCTGGAGATAACGGGGATGGTCCCCAGCCTGTATGAATTACCTGAAGGCTGCAATTTTCACCCTCGATGCAAGCATGCAATGGCCATTTGCCGCGAGACGCCCCCTGAGTTTGTCGACCTGGAAGGTATCCACAAAATGCGCTGCTATTTGTGAGCCGGTAAATCGGAAGTCAGAGGTCAGCCCAGCCGCCGGCCAAAAAAACGGCCGGTCAAATCGAAAAAGAAACTAATAGTTCACCGCAGAGTTCGCAGAGAACGCCGAGAAAAAAAATTAAAACAATCTCT
>JAJRVC010000690.1 GCA_024277475.1 Deltaproteobacteria bacterium | reverse complement strand
GCTTTTTTTGCATCCACGACCACCGGCGTTATTAAATGCGGAATCCCATTATAGTTAGAAAGCTCAATCCTTTTCGGATCGACCATAATCAGTTTTACTTCTTCCGGGGTGGATTTGTATAAAATGCTGCATATCATCGAATTTAATGCGACGCTCTTTCCCGTTCCGGTAGCGCCGGCGATCAACAGGTGAGGCATTTTATCCAGTTCGGCAACCACAGGATTGCCGACGATATCCTTGCCAAGGCAGAGGGGCAAATTCGAACTGGATTTATCAAAATCGCCGGACGCCACGATTTCTTTGAAGCGCACCATGGCGCGGTCGGTATTGGGGACCTCAATGCCGATGACCGCTTTGCCGGGAATCGGCGCCACAATCCGAATGCTGATCGCTCGTAGCGCCAGCGCAAGGTCATCCGAAAGATTGACAATCTTATTTATCTTCACCCCGGGTGCGGGTTCATACTCAAAGGTTGTAATAACCGGACCGGGAGATACGGCCACGACCTTTCCATGAACCCCGAAATCTTCAAGTTTCTTTTCGAGCAGTTGCGATTGCATGCGCAAACTCTCGTCGTCTGCAGAAGTCGCTGAATTTTCCGGATCTTCCAGAAAACTATAGGGCGGCACCTGATACCCCTTGCCGCTCTTCATGAAGTCAAAGACTTCCTGTTTCGGTGAAGAAGCTGCTTTGATCGGTTTGGGCACCGATGTCTTGATTTTGATCTTTTTGGCTTTTTTCGCGATTTTTTCCTTGTCAACCCGTGAACGTTTTTTCGCCTTGTCTCTGCGCTCCTTGCGTTTGAGGTAAAAAGTCGTCAGGCGGTTGTTGACCGCGTTCATCCAACTCCAGAAACGCCTGCCGAAGGTTATCAGAGAAAATCCGGTGGTCAGAATAAATCCGATGATCCACAGAAGAACCAGAATAATAACACCACCGGCATAATTGGTATACTTTACCAAAAAGGCCTTGAACGGGATGCCGACGATTCCCCCGGCTGAAAATTTACTGCCGAATAAGATGAAATCATTTTGACGCATGGAAAGAAGGCTGCCGGTGATGACCACCAGGACAATGCCGCCTGAAAGGGTCAAAATCATGGCCCGGTTGGAATGATTGCCAAAAAAATGAATGCTTGCCAGCAGCAATAAAACAGGAATCCAGAACGCCCCCAGTCCGAACAGCCCGATAAGAAAACCGGACATATGGGCTCCGAGGAAGCCAAACAGATTATGAATCTGTCCTGCAGCCCTGGAATTGTTGATCGAGGGGTCTACCGGGCTGTAAGATAGCAAACTGATCAGTGTAAATATAACAAGGAAAAAAAGAATGATTCCGTAGATTTCTTTGCGCATAAGTATAGCGAAGCTTCCAGTATCAAGTACCCAGCTACCAGTTATACTTCCATTATAAAGGGAAGTATAACCGGACGACGTCCGATGGTAAAGAAAAAATACTGCCGCAGGGCAGTTTGGATTTTTGAACGAATTTTGTCTACGCGATTGGGAACTTCGGGTGGAATCTCGTCGACAACCTCCAATATCACACATTGGGCATCTTCCAGCAGATGACCGGTTTCGGTTTGAAAAACAAATCCGCGGGAAACTATTTCCGGTCCATACATGATAATTCCGGTCTCCTCATCGAATGCAAGGGTCACGGCAACCAGTCCCTCCTCTGAAAGAATTCGCCGCTCTTTGAGCACACTGCGACCGACATCCCCCACGCCTTTGCCGTCGATAAGTACCCGGCCGGTGGTTGCACTGCCGCTAAGCCCGCCCCCGGTTTCATCAAATTTGATTATCTGTCCGTTTTCCGCCAGCAGGATTTTGTCTTCAGCAATTCCCACTTCTTTTGCCAATCTCGCATGTAGGATCAGATGACGGTATTCCCCGTGAATCGGGATAAAGTACTCCGGCTTTGTCAGCTTGATCATCAGCTTGAGTTCTTCCCTGAATGCATGGCCGGACACATGAATATCTGATATCTTTTCGTAGATGACATCGGCACCTTTTCTATAGAGACTGTTGATGATCTTGCCGATGGCTTTCTCATTTCCAGGGATAAATTTTGAGGACAGAATGACCGTATCGCCTGCCTTTGCCTTGATTTGCTTGTGGGTGCCCGACGCCATCCGTGCCAGTGTAGACATCGGTTCACCCTGGCTTCCGGTGGTTATGACAATAATCTCATCGTCTGAAAAATGCGATACCTGTTGAATCCCAATTTCCGTATCTGCAGGAATTGCCAAATGCCCCAGGGACTTGGCAATATTGACACTGACCTCGATACTTCTGCCATTGAACAAGACCTTTTTGCCTCTGGCCAGGGCTATATCGACAATAAGCTGAATCCGAGCTATATTGGAGGCAAACAACGCAACAATAATGCGCCCGTCACTATCGGTGATAATTTTGTCCAGGGTCTCACCAATCTCCTTATCAGAGATAGTATATCCTTCTTTTTCGACATTGGTGGAATCGGATAAAAGAGCAAGGACCCCTTTTTCACCATAACCGGCAAATCTGTTTACATCGGTGGTTCCGCTACCCGGGCCATAGCTGATTTTATAATCTCCGGTGTGCACAATCAGACCGTGGGGCGTATTGATTGCTATCCCCACGCCGTCGACCACACTGTGGCCCACCCGGATAAACTCGAGTTCAAAAGGACCTAATCTCAACTGTTCATCCGGTAAAATCTCGTGCAGGACGGATGATGATATCAATTCCCGTTCTTCAAGTTTGTGGCGCACAAGCCCCAGGGTAAAAGCGGTACCAAAAATCGGTACGTTAATCTCTCTAATCAGATAAGGCAGCGCCCCAATATGATCTTCGTGACCATGCGTTAAGACAATCGCGACGACTTTGGCCCGATTTCGACGAATGTAATCCATATTGGGTATGACAAAATCAACTCCGAGCATATAATCTTCGGGAAACATTAAACCGCTGTCGATTACAAACATGGTATCCCCATATTCGAATACCAGCATGTTCATGCCGATTTCTCCCAGCCCGCCGAGCGGGATAATCTTAAGCATTTGTGTCAAATTTTTTTCCTTTTTCAAAACCTTCACAGATAACGTTTCTGACGGTCTTTATCAAATCGTCCTTGTTGTCCCGTGTGTAACCGGTGGTGTCGATAGGTTTTTTGATGGACAAGGTGACATTTCCGGGTTTAATCCACCATCTGCCTTTGACCATGATTGAGCGGGTTCCCCGCACAATGACCGGCACAATCGGAACTCCGGAGTCAACGGCCATGACAAACCCTCCCTTTTTGAATGCTTTGATGTTGCCGTCCTCGCTGCGGGTACCCTCCGGGAATATCATCACGGACACGCCATTTTTCATCTTTGTAGCAATTTCATCAATGCTTTTAAAGGCGGATTCCCGGTTGAATCGATTAATTTTGACATAACCGGCGCCCTGCATGGCACGACCAAAGATAGGGATTTTAAAAAGTTCCGCCTTGGCAAGCCATCTGAATTGAATAGGAAGACAACCTAAAAGCACGGGGATATCAAAATTACTCCGATGGTTGGACATGTAAATATAAGATTTGGAAGGGTCGACATTTGCAAGTCCCTCAATGTCGACCTTGATACCGCTGATGAATAAAATCGATTTTGACCAAACCCTGGCAATAATGTGAACCGAATTCCCAGTGCGGGAAAAAAAAGATACAATAATAGCAATAATACCAAAAACAGCAGTTGCCGGAAAAACATACAAAATAATAAATGCTGTACGTATCATAGTTCGTGCAACTCAAATCCTGATCTGTAGCTGTTCAAAAATATTATCGATTAAGTCGATGAGCCAGTTGCGCTGATTTTCCGTAGCGTAATGGATACAGTCACAGCGCATGCGATTTTTACTGCGCACTAAAAATTCGCAGGCCAAACTGTTGCCATCAAGATCAACCGCAAAATATTGCGGCCGGCATTCTGTATGCTCCGACTGGATATCGGTCAGTATATCCGCCTCAAGCTGTATCCAGTAGATTCCGTCCATTGCAGCCGGACCATAGTGCGTGTCCAGATAGGTTTCGAGCGCTTTAAAATCTGCCGATCTTAGCTCGTCAATGACATATTGTTTCATAAAAAATAGAATTATCACAGATTGTTGCAGCGCGCAAGCCGTATGTATACAAATAGATTGAACTGAGCTTAAATCCGGCATAAGGACTTCAAGTTTATTTTTTTAAGACCGATATCGGAATCGCAAGGTTTCTCTCGGCAGTGACAGGGGTGAAAATTGATCGGCACAGGGGTTTAAGGATGCTGAAATATCAAAAACAGATCAAATTGATTATCACTGTTATCAGCCTGATCACTTTCAGGACGGTACCAGCGGTGATGGCCGACTCTGAAACCTTTTCAGTTACCGGAGTTTCCCTGAGGGCTGAGAAGAAAAGAGTTATCTTGGTAGAAACTGACTTCACCTTCAGCGCCGGCTACCGCGTCGACGATCTTGACTGGAATATCGCCGGAGATATCAACGGCAATAATCCCAACGTCTTATCGGAGTTGACCTGGGAGGATGTTGAAAGCTACCAGTTAAAATTTCAGGGCAGTGTCGTGTGGCCCAACATCATTGCTTTTAAAGGTTATACAAACTATGGCTGGATTGTTGACGGGGACAACCAGGATTCGGATTATCTGGGGGACAACCGCACCCTTGAATTTTCCCGTTCCAAAAACAGTACGGATGATGATTATGTGTGGGATGCGTCACTGGCCATTGGCTATCCTCTCAGATTCGGTCGGGCGGTGGTCGGAACAATCACGCCGCTGTTGGGATATTCCTATCATGAACAAAATCTAAACATCACCGACGGCAATCAAATTCTCCCCGATCTGGGCCCGTTTCCCGGATTGGACAGTTCCTACGATACCGAATGGCAGGGTCCCTGGATCGGCTTTGACCTGCGCTTTAAAGCCAAAGAAATAACGACCTTCGCCCACCGATTTGAAACGTACTTTACCTATGAATATCACTGGGCCGATTATACGGCTGAAGCAGATTGGAATCTTCGTGATGATTTCGCACATCCAAAAAGCTTCGAGCACGATGCAGATGGCAACGGCTGGAAAATTGGGGTGGGCTTCAACTTGTGGCTACATCGCAACTGGGCGCTGAATTTTAATTATGATTATCAGGATTGGTCAACTGACGGCGGCATAGACAAAGTATTTTTTTCCGATGGCAGTACTGTAAAAACAAAATTAAACCAGGTCAATTGGACCTCTTATGCGTTAAGTCTGGGGATATCTCTGCGTTTCTGATCCATACCCTATAGTATTAAGGGCGTCCCCCTGCCCTGGAATTTCATCCAGGCTCAGGGGGATCTTTTCCAATGATTGAATATTTGAGGAATGCTGCCCGTCGAGAGCCCCGTTATCGAACGATCGATTTATAAAGGGCATAACATGGCGATTCATTCAATATTCAATTTTCAATTCTCCGCCATTCCCAAGCTGTAAGCGCTACAAGCTGGAAGCCGGTGGTCTAGGTTTCCTCGACTACAATTGCGCTTTCTTCACACACTTCGACGCAACTTTCGCATCCAAGACATTCTTCGGCATTGACGGGCACGGATTTACCGTCCTGCATCTCAAATACTTCGACGGGACAAACATCCACGCACTCTTCGCAACCGGCGCACTTTTCTTCATCAACGATCGGATTAAACGCCATTATTAAACTCTCCTTTCAATGAATTATAACAAAATGGTGTTAAAAACATCCATCAGCTCCTGAAACGGGTCTCCCACGCACCAGGGAGATGTCCTTATACTAATTAAAAAAGCGAGTCAAGCCCTCTGGGTCATTTTTTTCCTCAAATTTCTTTTTTTCTTTTTCGTGTCAAATCTCGATTAAGCCGATAAGCGTGTTTTTAAATCTAGCGCCGGGACGGGAGACGTCTCTATCAGGAAGCCCGATTTGGGCACAGTAGGGGAAAAAAACCCGCGGCATTTGATCCGGCACCAGATAAACGCTTAGCGACACGGTGTTTCCCTCGGCTGGAACGTCTGGTGGACCGGAAGGTCGACCGGAAGGTCGACCGGTGGTCGGCGCCCATTTATGTTCAACAATATGAGCAAGATCTGACGCCAGGCTGCGCCGCCACGGATCAATCTCGGTCGTCTTGGCCGTGCAGGTTGGAATCGATTCGAAAGAAAGTAACTTTTCAGCCGTCGGTGTTCTGTCGAGTAACTCCTGCAAAACGGCCGGGATATGGGTAATAAAGATACCGGATATGTCCGCATCCTCTAATAAAATCCGGGTCCAGGCTTCCAGCCGTTCCGATACCATATAGCCGGCTGAATCATCCGGTATTTGCGCCGCTTCTTTCTGAAACTCAGCGGTTAAGGAATCATCTTCCATTTTCAGTTGTCGGATCAATTCTGTTTCCTGTTGCTGGTGCCGTTTGAGGTCCTGGACGACCTCCTGGTTTTGCCGATCGAACTCCTGCGCAAAATAGAGAAACCGCCTGGCCGCCAAAAGAGTCTCCTGAGCCCCGGAGGCTGATTTCCCATGGTCCCGCTTTTTAATATCCGCCACAATCTGTGAGGGCGATGTTGCGCTAAAAAAAGGTGCGGAATCCCGCCAGGCCTTAAAAAATTGAGGTTTCAAGCCTGAACCCTCCAAATGGATATCAGCCCAGCTCAGATAATTTTTCATCATTGCTTCAAGATCTGTCTGATCATTGGTCACGGGCACCCGAACGTCTATAATACCCTTTTCAACCCAGGGCCGCATATGTTCCGGCATATTCCCGGTCAGGGGCTGGTAAACAATAAATTCCCCGAAGCAGGCAGCCAGTGCCCGAGCAACGGAATCAGCAACATAGGTAAATGGGAAATAGATTGGTTTCATGTTTTTTTGTCCTGCACAATTATTCCACGCGCTCTTAATTGGTTGCGAATTCGAAATCTAAAAAAGCATCTATATTTTAAGTAGGTTGTAGAAATTACGGGACGCGAATTCGTATTAACGAAACGGGACGGCAACCCTATTTATCTAAAAATTCAGCCAGCGCATCCCTGATATCCACCTGGACCTGTTTTTCATCCCGCGAACCGTCAATCATTCGGATCCTTTCGGGTTCACGCCGCGCAAGTTCCAAATAGCCTGCGCGAACTTTTTCGTGAAAGCTGTTGGTTTCTTCTTCAAACCGGCTTTCAGCGCCGGCGCGCGTACCGTTATCAAGCTGTTTCCAGGCTCGCGCCAACCCGATGCGAGGTGCAAGATCCAACAAAAAGGTTATATCCGGTTTTAAATCTTCAAATAAAAGCCTGTGCAATTCATAGAGGAGTCCGGTGTCAAGCCCCCTGGCAAATCCCTGATAAACGATGGTGGCATCAAAATAGCGGTCGCACAAAACAACTTTACCTTCAGCCAGACAGGGTTTAATCAAAGAATTGATGTGCTGGGCACGGTCAGCCAGATACAGTAGCAATTCCGCTGTAGGAACCAGTTCAGTGCTGGCAGGATCCAGCAAAATAGCCCTTATTTTCTCCCCGATAGCGGTACCTCCGGGTTCGCGGGTCAACACACACGAATGCCCACGTATCTCAAAATAAGTGCTTAGCTGCTGCATCTGAGTCGTCTTACCGGAACCTTCAATGCCTTCCAGGGTGATAAACATGATGGGTACTATAATTCCTTCCGTATGCGTTCACAGGTTATGTCCTTTAACAAATATAAAAAAAATGACTTTCAAGGGCCTAAGCCCGGATAAACCGGAAATGGCAAATTACAATATTCAATCTGGTTCCGGCATGTCCCCTATCGTCTTAATTAAATCCCAGCTTCTCAAATCCTCCAGCACTTGGTAATCGGTCATATCGCATTTGACCGGTGTTATGGAAATAAAATTTTGGCCCAGTGCAGCCCCGTCGATTTCGGGGTCGTCCCCAAACGACTGCATATCCCGCCCCTGCCAGTAATAGGTATGATTGCGGGGATCCATCCGTTTTTCAACATAAGTAGTCAGCAATTCAACGCCCTGCCGGCTGATCCGGACCCCGTCAATCTCTCTCAGAGGCCGGTTTGGAATATTCACATTGAGAAAGGTTCCGAAAGGCAGTCCTTTTGCATGTACGGTATCACATAAGCCGGCGACAAACAGGGCGGCATCATCATAAAAATCAGCTTTTTGGCCTTCAATTGATACAGCAACTCCGATAGTACCGCCCAGAGCCGCCTCTTTGGCCGCGGCCACCGTACCGGAGTAGTTTAAGTTGGCGCCGACATTGGCCCCTGGATTTATCCCGGCTACCACCACATCCGGAGGCTTGGGAAGTATTTCCGCAATAGCCAGTTTAATACAGTCGGCCGGAGTCCCGTTTACCGCATAACCGCAATATCCACCGTTTGAACAAACTTTGATTGCACGCAACGGCTGATTCAGTGTAATCGCATGACCGATAGCACTGCGCTCGCGATCCGGAGCGACCACGGACACATGATGGACATCGACAAAGCGGTTGTAAAGGGCCCACAGCCCCTGGGCATGGATGCCGTCGTCATTTGTCAGTAGGATCACCATTGCAGTTCAACTCCGGAATGAATTGATATTCGGATCAACATTATCTTGACTTTTTTTGTCAATTTGGGCTTATATCTTATATTGCACTTGGATTCAAGAAGCACGTTTTATCCTCTGGCTCAATATCCGATGGCGTAACTTGCTGAATGATACAATTAAAAACCATCCAAAAATCCGGGCTTTCAACTCAGCGGCAAAACAGATTTAGCAGTTGGCGCCTAATTTCTCCGGCTGCCCTGATCATCCTCACCGCCTTCGGTATCATCACTGCCTGTCGGTTTATCGCCCCCGCCGAGGCAGCAGCTCAAATGAATCAAGATCAGATCGACAAGGTATTCCGTGACCCCAACTTGCCGTGGCGGCTTGAAGCCGATGAGATCAATTATGATCAAGGCTTCGATGAATACACTGCCAGAGGCAATGTTCTGATTTATAAGGGCAACATTAAGCTGACGGCTGACTTCGTACGTTTTGATCACCAAAACATGAAAGCCTATGCCGAAGGCAACGTAATATTAACCAACGGTGAAGACATCCTGCGCGGTACGAGCATGGAAATGGATCTTGAAAACCAGATCGGATCGGTTGAAAATGGATATCTGTTTCTTAAGGAAAACAACTTTCACTTAACCGGAAATCTGATCGAAAAGGTCGGCGCCAAAACCTATACCATCGATGAGGGCACCCTGACAACTTGCGATGGCGAAAACCCGGCTTGGAAGATAACCGGAAAAAAAGTGAAAATCAAAGAGGATGGCGAAGGAACGGTACAGCATGCAACCATGTGGGCTAAAAAAATGCCGGTGATGTATATTCCTTATTTCTATTATCCGGCCAGGAAAAAGCGTCAAACCGGTCTTTTGTTTCCCGAAGGCGGGATTTCCGATCGCTGGGGAACATATTACTCCCAGCCGTTCTTCTGGGCCATTGATGAAAGCTCGGATGCCACTTTTTACGGACAATACTTGAATTCCCGCGGCATCCGGCCCGGCTTGGAATACCGTTATTATTTAGATGACTGGTCCAAAGGGACCTGGATGGTCGATGGGTTTGATGATCGAAAAATTGATGACGGAATCGGCGACTCCAGTGAAAAATGGGGCTTTGACGACGGAGGGACTGATATTCTGCGTAAAAATCATGAGCGCTACTGGTTGCGGGGAAGCCACCAACAAAAAATGCCCTGGGGGATTCGGGCCAAACTGGACGTGGACCTTGTCAGCGATCAGGATTACACTCGCGAATTTAAAAGTGGACACATGGGCTGGAATAATTCAAAAAGTTTTTTTGAAAAGGCTTTTGGCCGCAATCTGGACGATTATAACGATCCCATCCGGACTAACCGACTTAACTTTAATAAAAATTGGCCCCTTTACAGCCTTAACGTTCAATTACGCTACGATCTGGACAGCACCCTCCGCAACTCTCATAAACCGGATGTCACCTTGCAGCAATTGCCCGTTATCGAGTTTGACGGGGTCAAACAACGCATCTCAACTTCGCCTTTTTTTTTCAATCTGAATTCACAGTACGTTTATTACTGGAGCCAGGAGGGTAAGCGAACCCAGCGCCTGGATGCCCATCCACGGCTGTATCTTCCCCTTCAGCTCAGGCCTTTCATCAACATCGAGCCCTCGGTAGGAGTGCGGGAGACCGTATGGCGAACAGACAAAAAAGAATTCGGCCCGAAAGATAAAAGATTCTACCATCGTGAGTTGTTCGATACCCGCGTAGATATTTTTTCGGAAATCTATAGTGTATTTCACACCGAAGGCAAAACCATCGAAGCTGTCAAGCATACGATCCGCCCTCGAATCATCCATGATTTTATTCCCGATGTAGATCAGGATAATTTTCCAAATTTTAGTTCCACTGACCGTATCGCCAAAAAAAACCTGCTCACTTACTCGCTGATCAACACCCTGACAGCCAAAACAATAAAAAAAGGCAGTTTTGAAATTTCCCATCGCATCGACAATACCAAAGCCACCAGCATCGACTCTGGCTCCGATTACAATTACAATGATTTTTTGCGCTTTGAATTGGAGCAAAGTTACGATATCAATGAGGCAAGGAAAAAAAATCCGGATCGTCCGTTCTCACCCATAGGCGCCAGACTGGACTTCATTCCAGGCAGGTATATTGCAATGGAAACCACCGCTTTGTGGTCTATGTATGAAACGAAATTTCTATCCCAAAACATTCAGGCAAATCTCTGGGACCTTCGGGGTGACAAACTGGCGCTGGAGTACCGGTATACCAAAAAATCCGACGAAATCAGTTTGAACCAGACTCAATCTC
This sequence comes from Deltaproteobacteria bacterium, assembly GCA_024277475.1. Next base: position 6,151 of record JAJRVC010000690.1, on the reverse strand, counting down.
TTTCCGCGGATTTACGTATAAAAGTGACGGACAGGCTCACCCTGTTCGCGGATTACGAATACAATTTTTTGGACAATACCCGGGTCCAAACAGGCATAGGGATAAATTATAAAGCTCAGTGCTGGTCATTTGAGGGCCGCGTCACAGAGAGAACAGGTGTCGACAATTCCCAAAATCTGGATTTTGGAGTAAAAATAAATCTATTCGGATTGGGTGGGTTTGGTATTTAGGCCCTTATTAGTCTTAGTCGTGATTTCTTTGCATTTTATGGCTAAACATTTTCGCCACCAAGACCCAATGATGCAAAGATGGCTATTAACTAAAAGTTTCACTTTGTGTCTTGGTGCCTTTGTTGCTATTCTTTCCGGTTTATCCGGGTTGGGATATTTTCCCTATCCTGCAACGATTGAATATTTTCCGGTTCGTCCGGGTGAGGTGAAAAATGACAGATAAAAAACTTGAGCGTTTGTGGTATGTGCTACACACCAAAAGCCGTCATGAATCCGTAGTTAACGACGGTTTGATGAAAAAATCGATAGAAGTTTATCTGCCCAAGGTAACCGTGCGCAGCAAGCGTCGTGATCGCAAGGTAACGATTCGTGTGCCTCTTTTTCCAGGGTATTTGTTCGTCAAAACCGATCTACACCCCAACTCTCACCTGGAGGTTGTAAAAACTGTCGGCGCAGTACGTTTGATCGGCAATAAACAGGGCCCCCTGCCGGTGGCCGAGAAAACCGTTGAATCTTTGAAAATAATGGTGTCAAGCGATCATACCGTAACTACCGGCTATCGTTTAGAAAAAGGAGATAAAGTCATGGTGGTGCACGGACCGTTTGCGGGAATTGTCGGTAACTTTGTGAGATACGGCGGCAAGGGACGTATCGTGGTATATATTGAGGCTCTCGGTCAGTACGCGGGAGTCGAAGTCAGCGAAGATGATATTGAAATTCTGCCGAAAATATTATCATAACTACTTGACATTTTATTAAGTTCTGGTTTATAAAAGTATAATATACCAAAGCTCACCAGAGGGTCCAGAAGGAGGTTATATGAATAAACTGGAGCTAATTTCCGCTTTGAAAGCAGAAGCGAATATCTCAAAGGCGGAAGCAGCAAAAGTAGTTCAGATATTTTTTGATAACATGGCGGATGCCATGGCCCGGGGAGATCGGGTGGAGATCCGCGGCTTGTGCAGTTTTTTTGTGAAGGAATACAAAAGTTACACGGGCCGAAACCCGAAAACCGGGGAAAAAGTTACTATAAAGCCCAAAAGACTTCCATTTTTCAAATCTGGCAAGGAATTGAAAGATCGGGTAGACTACTGATTTGTGCCTGGCTTCGAGTCGATAATAGGCCAAGACCGCCCCATCCGTATCCTAACCACCTTCCTTCAAAACGGGACCATTCCTCACGCCCTTTTGTTTACGGGGATAGAGGGGGTGGGGAAACAAAGCACAGCTGTTGCATTTGCCATGGCGTGTAACTGCACCGGGGATAATTCTGAGGACAAATCTAAATGGGGGGATAAACGGGCTGACGACGGATACAGCACCACGAACCAACCGCGAATGACCAAACCCTGTGGCAAATGCAAGTCCTGCCGCAAAATTGAATCTGAAAACCACCCGGACATCATCCGGATAAAGCCATCCGGTGTATTCATCAAAATTGATCAAATTCGAGCCCTCTGTCGGACTCTCGCCATGAAACCATATGAGGCCGGCATGCGGGTGGTGCTGATATCAGACGCCCAGACAATGAACCCTGCCGCAGGCAATGCTCTCCTCAAGGTGCTGGAGGAACCTCCAACCGGAACCATTCTAATTCTTGTGGCCAATCATATATCCGATCTTCTGCCAACCATAGTTTCTCGTTGCCGGCACATTCGGTTCAATCCGATCTCGAGGACAAAGATGGAACCCGTACTCATTCGCAGGCATGGACTTGATTCGGAAAATGCAATGATCATGGCAGCCATGGCCAGTGGGAGTTTTTCCCGGGCACTGCATATGTACCGGACAAATTGGATAAGCCGCAGAAACTGGCTTATCAGCGAGTTGGATTCTTTATCATCGGAATCCACCAGTTGTCTCTTGGCCTTTGGTGAGCAGCTGGCAAAAAATAAAGACGCTTTGCCGGACGCGCTGGAGGTAATTAAGTCCTGGTTGCGGGATCTTGTAATCGACAAACTTTATCCTGAAAAAATAATTCATCAGGATCTGACTGAAACCGTACACCGGGCTTCGCAAAAAATGAGCATGACATCGCTGCTTGCAAAGATTGAAACGATTCAATCCGCCCAAAATGCCATTCAGGCCGGCACCAATTTAAGGCTTGCCATGGAAACAATGGTCTTGAAATTATCCCGGATTTAACCTAGAATAAAATAATGAATAAACGAGTCGGTATTAAATTTAAAGAAACCGGTAAGGTGTATGATTTTGACTGCGGTGCATTTGTCTTAAACCGCGGTGATCATGTTATTGTAGAAACCGAACAGGGACTTGGTTTCGGCACGGTTGCCGTTGATCCGGTTCTTTACCAAAGCAAAAAGGGTGACAGACCGCTAAAAAAGATCTATCGTCTGGCAAATAAAAAAGATTTTGAGCAACTGAATAAAAACCTCGTTGATGAAAAAACGGCCCACAGTTACTGTATCAAGTGTATCAAGAAACTGGGGCTGAAAATGAACCTTTTTTTCGTCGAGAAAACCTTCGATGGAAATAAATATACTTTTTTTTTCACATCTGAAGGACGTGTCGATTTTCGCGAACTGGTAAAAATGCTGGTCAAACAGCTGGCAGTTAGAATTGAAATGCGCCAGGTGGGTATTCGCAACCAGGCTAAAATGTGCGGAGGCATCGGCAGGTGCGGTCGAGAACTGTGTTGCGCAGCCTTTCTGGAAAAATTTGAACCAGTCTCCATACGTATGGCCAAGGAGCAAAGTTTGTCATTAAATCCAACAAAAATCTCCGGCCAATGCGGTCGTCTGATGTGCTGTTTGACCTATGAATATGATACCTATCGGGCATTAAAGAAAAATTTGCCTAAAATCGGAAAACACATAATGACCGAAAAGGGCAAAGGGAAAGTAATCCGGCACAATGCCATTTGCAACTGCATAACCGTTCGTTTAGAAGGCGGTATGGAAATTGAAACTGCAGTCAATCAAATCATAGAGGATTGATAAAATGTCCAGACCCTTTTATATCACGACCCCGATCTATTATGTTAATGCACGTCCCCATCTGGGGCATGCCTATACCACCATCGTGGCCGATGTTGCCGCGCGTTTTCATGCCATGCGCGCATGCGATGTTTATTTTTTAACCGGCACCGACGAACATGGTGACAAAGTCGTACGAGCCGCCAAAAAGGAAAACATGACACCCAGGGGTTACGTGGATACCATCAGCCAGCTCTTTAAAGATCTGTGGCCTGAATTAGGTATCAACAACTCTGCTTTCATCCGCACCACCGATACACCCCACATGGCCGTGGTAGAAAAGGTGTTACAAAAAATTTATGACGCGGGTGATATCTATTTTGCAGATTACGAGGGTCTTTATTGTTTCGGGTGCGAACGTTTTTACACCGAAAGAGAGCTGGTAGACGGACAATGTCCGGACCATGAAACGACACCGGAAGTTATCAAGGAATCCAACTATTTTTTTAAAATGAGTCGCTATCAGGACTGGCTTGTGGATCATATCAGCAACACGCCGGATTTCATTCGTCCCCAACGCTATAAAAACGAAGCTCTGGCCTTTTTGAAAGAGCCGCTGGAGGATCTATGTATTTCCAGACCTAAAACCAGACTGAAATGGGGCATTACCCTGCCTTTCGATAATAACTACGTCACCTATGTATGGTTTGATGCCCTTTTAAACTATGTCTCCGCTTTGGGATACCCGGAAGCCGACCTGTTTAAAACTTTCTGGCCGGCAGCCCAGCACGTGGTAGCAAAGGACATCCTCAAACCCCATGGCATCTATTGGCCGATCATGCTTAAAGCGGCCGGTATTCCAATATACAAGCATCTGAATGTTCATGGGTACTGGAATATTGAAGACAGCAAAATGTCAAAAAGCCTGGGGAATGTGGTTGAACCCATCGAACTAAAAAATATTTACGGTCTGGATGCCTTTCGCTTTTTTCTAATTCGCGATATGGCATTCGGACTTGACTCCAGTTTCAGTGAAACTTCTTTGGTTCAACGCCTCAATTCGGATCTGGCCAATGATCTAGGCAATCTGTTTTCCAGGGTTCTTTCAATGGCTCATAAATATTTTGAAGGGATTGTTCCTGAGGTTGATTCAACAGTGGAAGCAGAATGTGAACTTGGACTGGAAGCAAATGCTCAGAGCGCCATCGCTGATTATGAAGATTTTATGGAATCATTCCAGTTTCACAACGCGTTGCAGGCCGTTTGGAAATTCATTAGTAAAATGAATAAATATGTGGATGTCACCGCCCCGTGGGAGCTGGCCAAAAAAAAATCAAGCCGGAAATCCCTCTCGGTGGTTATCTATAATCTGCTTGAGGGGTTGCGGATCATCTCAGGTCTTATATACCCCGTCATGCCAGACACGGCGGCCAAAATGCAAAAACATCTCGGGCTGGATCCTAAGACACCTTTTTATTTTATAGATCAACTCAAAACCTGGAAATTCATCAAACCCGGCACCCGGTTGCCGAAGTCCATTGTTCTTTTTCCGCGGGTCAAGACGGCAGAAAAAGAGACTGATCCATTGGCCAAACCTCAAACAGCCGCCAACCAACCTGCAATCAAATCAGAAATCACATTGGAGGAATTCAGCAAGATTGATCTCCGGGTGGCAACCGTAATCCATGCAGAGAGGATTCCCAGAGCGAAAAAGATTTTAAAGCTTGAAGTGGATTTAGGGCAAAAACGGACCCTTGTCGCAGGCATCGCACATAACTATACACCCGAAGAACTTGTCGGCAAACAGGTCATTATTGTTGCCAACCTAAAGCCGGCCAAACTCATGGGAATTATTTCCAACGGTATGTTGATAGCCGCGGTCGATGAATCCGGCCCAACCCTTGCGACTCTTGACAAACCTGTGGATCCCGGAACACCCCTACGGTAAATAAAAAATTCGTGGATGAGCCTGCGAACGGCGGGAGCATACCGGGAGTATCTGATTATTGAAAATTCCAAATAACACAATTAATCCTGGTGTGTTCTTGCGGATAATACCGGTGCATTTTGAACATATCCGATAACGATCATATAGGCGTACTTCCGCCCTGTTACGGAATCATCCCGGCACGCTATGGGTCTAAACGGTTTCCAGGCAAACCTTTGGCTGATATCCTCGGCAAACCCATGATCTTTCATGTCTATGAACGGGCCCGGCGGTGTGCACAACTGTTGTCTGTTTTTTTGGCCACCGATGATGATCGAATTCGTTTGGCTGCGGAAAAATGGAGGATTCCGGTAGTTATGACCAGCACCACTCATCCCAGCGGTACGGATCGTGTGATGGAAGCGGCTGCAAAACTGAAGCTGCCCACAGACTCGATAGTCGTCAACATTCAGGGAGATGAGCCCGCTCTGGAACCCGCTATGCTCACCCAACTGATTCATCCATTTGGCGCAGCCGAGGTTCAGGTGACAACTCTGGCGCGTAAAATAAAAGCATCGGAGGCATCAAATCCAAATCTGGTCAAAGTCGTATTTGCCGAAAACTGACGGGCATTATATTTTTCGCGTTCACCAATACCCCATCAGTGTGAAAAACAAAAAAACCATTACTATGGACACATCGGGATATATGCACTTCGCATGAAGGTGCTGGAAGAATTCGTTGCTTTAGACCAAAGCCGCCTTGAAAACACCGAAAGACTTGAGCAGTTGAGACTGCTTGAAAACAACATAGCCATCCAGATTGTGGTAACCGATCATCATACCTGCGGAGTGGACCGTCCCGAGGACATTAAAATTGTCAGTAAGATCATAACCGACAAGATGCGAGTTAAAGAGACGTAAAAGTTCAGCCATGAGGGCACTAAGGGCTCACTCAAAAATAACTTCACATTTTGGACGCCGATCCATCCCGTCCCGCTGCGTTGCGGAAGCTCGAAATATACTTGATGTTCCTGTGCTTCCGCGCCTTGCGGGCCG
>JAJRVC010000689.1 GCA_024277475.1 Deltaproteobacteria bacterium | reverse complement strand
GCCAGGATTTCAGCGATGTTTTTGCCTTTGAAAGTGATTTCGAGGGTTTCGGCGGTGTAGCGCCGTCCGTCGCAGGCCTCGCAGGTGATGTGCACGTCGCTGAGGAAATGCATGTCGATGCGAATCGAGCCGTCGCCCTTGCAGGTTTCGCAGCGTCCACCAGCCACATTAAAGGAGAAGTCGCCGGGACCGAAATTGCCATCCTTTGCTGCAGAGGTATCTGCCAACAGCCGGCGAATCGGATCTAGCGCTTTTGTGTAAGTCAATGCATTGGCCCGCGGGGTGCGGCCGATGGCCCGCTGGTCCACCAGCACGACATCATCGATTTGATTCATCCCCTTGATGGCAGCGTGTTCACCTGGACGGCCCTCCTGGTTTCCCAGGAATTTTTTGGCGGCTTTATAGAGGATATCTTCCGCCAGGGTCGATTTGCCTGATCCGGATACACCGGTTAAGCAGACAAACAACCCCAGGGGAATCCACACATCGATCTTTTTCAAATTATTTTCGGCCGCTCCCATGATAGTCAGCCACCGGTCGCTGCGGGGCTTGCGCCGCCGGACGGTGATGGGAATTTTGCGTCGACCCTTCAAATACTGGCCGGTGAGAGATCCCTTGACGTCGGCTGTGGGGCCGAAATACATGACCTCACCACCCTGTTCACCGGCTTTTGGCCCCAGATCCAGCAGGTAGTCACTTTCGCGAATAATCTCCGGATCATGTTCGATCACCACCACCGTATTCGATAAATTGCGCAGCCCTTTCAATATTCGGATAAGCCGGTGGTTGTCCCGCGGATGCAGGCCGATGCTGGGTTCATCCAGAACATAGAGGGTATTTACCAGCGAAGAGCCCAGGGCGGAGGCCAGCGCAACCCTCTGGACCTCGCCGCCTGAAAGGGTGCGGGACTGACGATCGAGGGTCAGGTAGCCCAAACCGACGTCTCTGAGATAATTCAGGCGATTGCGGACCTCATCCAATACCAATCGACCGGCTTCATCCCGCGGAGATGCCGGCAATATCTTGAAAAAATCAAAGGCCTGGTTGACGTTCATGGCATAGATCCGCGCGATGTCCCGACCGCCGAGCCGGTACAGCAAAGTCTCCTCTTTAAAGCGTGTGCCGTTGCATTCCCGGCAGATATCATAGCTGCGATAACGCGATAGAAATACCCGTACCGTCATCTTATAGCTTCTGGATTCCAGCCAGCGAAAAAACCCTTCGATGCCATAATAAGTGTCGGTCCCGGTAACGATGGCTTTTTTGTGCGCAGCTTTCAATTTATCAAAAGGGATATTCGTCGGAATTTTTTGACGCCGGCAAAAATCCATCAAGTCTACAAATTCCATGCGGCCGTTGGCCGGATTACCGAAGGCTTTGACGGCGCCGTCTGCGAGGGAGAGTGAGTGGTCGGGTATGACGAGATCCATGTCGATACCGATGGTGCGGCCAAAGCCGCGGCAGGTATCACAGGCACCCATGGGACTGTTAAACGAAAAAAGGTTAGGCATGGGTACGCTGTATGCGATATTGCAACGGGCACATACCAGGCGGTTGCTGAAGGCATAATGCCCATCCGATCCCAGCCAGACATCCAGACGTCCACCGCCAAAGCGGAAGGCCAGCTCAAGGGAGTCCAGGACCCGCTCTTTGTCTGCGGGACGTAGTAATAACCGATCGGCCAGTACCGGTATCTCTTTTTGGCGGCGTTCGGGCCGCCAGTCTTCCAGGAGCGTGATTTTATTCTTAAGGAAAAGTCGATCAAAACCCATCTGCCTTAGCGCCCCCTGCGCCTGGTCTATGGAGGAGCCGTCAATCATGTAGGGAAAGGTGATAACGACGCTTGATTTTGCCCGACGTTTTTGCAACAGGTTCCAGATATGGGTGGGTGTCTCAGGTATCACAGGCTTGCCGCAGGAGCGGCAGTGAAGCTGTGCAAGACGTGTGTACAGCAGTTTGACATAATCCGTTATTTCGGTCATGGTACCCACCGTCGAGCGAGAGGTCCGGACCGGGTCCTTGCGGTCGATGGCAATAGCCGGTGGAATGCCTTCGATCTTTTCAACCCGGGGACGATCCATTCGATCCATGAATTGCCGCGCATAGGGTGAGAAAGTTTCCACGTAGCGACGCTGGCCTTCGGCATACAGCGTATCAAAGGCCAGGGACGACTTACCCGACCCGCTGACGCCGGTGACCACCGTAATCTGATTCAATGGGATTACAAGATCCAGGTTTTTGAGGTTGTGCTGACGGGCACCTTTTATTCGAATCGACTGGTTTTTCATTCTGTTGATATCCCCAGGAGAACCGTTCACAGGTTCCGGGTTCCCCGTCTAGGGTTAAAATCTAAAGATTGCAGTGCTCATGTTTTCACAGCGCATAAACTAATTCCCTTTTTCAAGATGGCAATCTGATTTTTGATCGTAAAAATTGCTGTTGACTTGTTTTGCAGTACAATTTCAGGCAACACGAAGACAAAAAAAAATCGTTTTTAGTTGATTAAAGCTGTGCTATACGAATCTGTTGTAGAATTCATAAAATGCTATAAAAACAGCTCTTTTTTTGGACATTATTTATGTCTACCAACGCCAAATTTTCATGCAATCCCACGAAAATCAGCGACCCCCAGCAGGGCTGGGGGTATGAGGATGACCCCTGGAAGGGGCCGGGCCACCTCTGCTGGGGATCGCTGATTTATATCAATTCATAAGCCGCCG
>JAJRVC010000688.1 GCA_024277475.1 Deltaproteobacteria bacterium | reverse complement strand
GCGATTAATCGGAGCGGGTAACCGTGATCCGGAGTCAAGGACTTCCCGTTCATGCGCAGGACAAACAACACACGCGGGCGCAACAGTTCTTCGAGAGCGAAACTTTCATGATAGGAATCGGCGGACTGGATATAAACAAATTTCGCGGCGGGGTCGGGCTGAACCTTTTCTACCAATTCGGAAAATTGAAAGCCCTGCCATTCCGCTTTCGCCGACCAGCATTCGACACATTTGAGACGGGAAACCTGGGTAATCATTTTCATCCCGAACAAATCTTCATAACCCAGGCCAATGGGATTCTTCACCATCCCGCCTATGGCCAGTCCCCACGCCCCCATATCCACTCCCATAAACGGGTTGGCACTGCGAATATGAAAACCGGGAGTATCGCGATTTTGTATGTATTGTTTGGGTATGTTTTTATCGTTGCGGAAGTCATCTTTGGCAGAAGCACGACCGGGCAGGAAGGCAGAGATACCGGCAAAGGATAGAAGTTTAAAAAAATCGCGACGAATAAGTTGAAGAGCTGCGCTTTTATTGTCTTTAGCTATAATATTTTTTGCCTTCATGGCATTTTCGCTTTATCGCAATCCCAGGACATCCTGCATATCATAGACACCGCTGGGTTGCTCAAGAATCCACTGCGCCGCACGGACGGAACCGCGTGCGAAGGTTTGTCTGCTTTGCGCCCGGTGGAACACTTCGAAATTTTCCCCCATGCCGCCAAACAATACGCGATGCTCGCCAATGATGTCTCCCGCGCGCAGAGTATGAATGCCTATCTCTTTAGGAGTGCGTTCGGTGATGCCTTGCCTGCCATAAACCCCCACCTCATTGATATCACGTCCCAACGCATCGGCTATGATTTCTGATATGCGCACAGCGGTACCGCTTGGCGCGTCTTTTTTGAATTTATGATGCGCTTCGACAATTTCCACATCATAGTCGTCCCCCAATACACGCGCCGCATCGGCTACAAGTTTGAACAAAACATTAACGCCAATGCTCATATTGGGTGCGACAACAAAGGGTATTTTTTTAGCAAGCTCTGCAATTTCATTTTTTTGTTCCGGTGAGAATCCAGTGGTTCCCACCACAACTGATTTCCCGCTGTTGGCAGCAGCATTGAGGGTAAACATGCTGGAAGCCGGAGTGGAAAAATCTATCGCGACATCACAGGTTTCAAGGCCTTTTGCCGGATCATCCACAATAGCTATTCCCTTTTTACCGATGCCAGCCACTTCGCCGGCATCCTGGCCTATTAAATCACTGCCCGCACGCTCGGTTCCACCACCCAGTTCGACACCCTCGGTGTCTTCAATGCACCCTGCAATGGTCTTGCCCATGCGCCCGGCTATTCCTATAACTAAAATTCTTGTCAAAACAATTCCTCCTCCAGCGTAACACTGGGCTCAAAAGGTCAGCACCCCAAGGCTAAACCTTTAACTATTGTTCGCAAAAATTAAAACCCCCTCAGTCCCCCTTGTCAGGGACGTCTGATTAAATGTCCCCCCTGATAAGGAGGGATTAGGGGGGGGTGATTTTTCTGCCAATATTTCAATACTCACTACGAGATCAGCGAGTATTCCCTGAGAACAGATTTCAATTTTTCAAGACTCTCGTCCGATGGAGGACAAAGCGGTGCGCGGAACTCGTTATCAACCTTGCCCATAACAGCAAGCGCAGCTTTGACCGGAATAGGATTCGTCTCGATAAACATGATGTCATTGAGCTTCATCAACTCGTAATGCAAAGACCGGGCGGTTTCGATATCCCCTTCACCAGCGGCTTTACAAAGCCGGGCAAATTTATCCGGAACCAGATTAGCGGTGACGGAAATCACGCCTTTGCCGCCCAAAGCGAGAATTGGCCAGGTGAGCGCATCTTCTCCGGAAATGACAGAGAAGTCCGGTCCGCAGGAAGCAATAATTTCACTGACCTGAACGAGATTGCCGGAAGCCTCTTTGATGCCCACAATATTTTTAATTTTAGAAAGTCGCGCCACCGTTGCCGGTAACATATTGATCGCCGTTCGACTCGGAACATTATAAAGAACGACAGGCAATTTCGTAGCTTCTGCGACCGCAGAAAAATGCAGATAAAGACCTTCCTGCGTCGGTTTATTGTAATAAGGGGTGATGAGCAGTGCACCATCGGCACCCAGCCTTTCAGCACTTAGCGTCAACTCAATCGCTTCGTGCGTGGCATTCGACCCGGTTCCCGCGAGCACAGGCACTCGACCGTTACTGGTATTGACTAAAATGCGAACCACCTCTTCGTGTTCCTGATGATTGAGGGTTGCCGATTCACCCGTGGTACCACAGGGAACAATGCCGCTGGTTCCTTTCTCAATATGAAATTCGACCAACCCTTTCAAGGCCGTCGCATCCACCTTGCCGTTTTTGAACGGGGTAACTATCGCAACATAAGATCCTTCAAACATAATATTTTTTTAAACCAGAATGATTAATACTCAACAAGAGTTCCTTCAAAAGCAATACGCGTGAGACCTTCAAGATAAACATCGGTCACCGGCCCATTTGAAAAATCAAAATCCACTTTTAAAACCTCGCCGCCGCGCGTTGCGACTTCAACCGGAGGTTGCACTAATTTTTTATAAGACGAAAGCAAAGCCGAAGCCACACAACCCGTACCGCAAGCAAGAGTTTCGTCTTCAACACCGCGCTCGTAGGTGCGTATCTTTAAAGCATGGTCGCCAACCTTCTCGACAAAGTTCACATTGGTTCCCGATGGAGCAAACGCATCGTGAAAACGAATTCCATTGCCAACTTCTTTCACATTATTTTTTTCAACATTATCAGAATAAATAATCGCGTGCGGCACACCCGTATTGAGACTGTCGACCTGGTAACGGTCGCCGTTCAGTTGCACATCCATATCCTGTTGCAAATTCTCAGGGGCGGTGAGTTTGACCCGCACATTGGCGCCCTCCACTTTTGCACTGATGATACCCGCGAGTGTTTCAAGAGTCAGCTCAGCCGGAGCAATGTCTTTCTCCACAGCATAACGCGCAACACAACGACCGCCGTTACCGCACATCTCGGCAGAAGAACCATCGTCGTTATAGAAATCCCATTTGATGTCCGCCTTGTCGGAATTTTCGACAAAGATCACGCCATCGGCTCCGATAGACATCTTGCGGTCGCAGACCCGTTTGACGAAATCGACTTTTTTGATGTCATCCATCACCGGCACACGGTTATCGATAATAATGAAATCGTTACCGCTACCACTCATTTTTGTAAACTGAATCGCCATGCTGCGTTGCAACCTTTCACTTAAAGATTGCGTAATTACTGTTTTTATTAAGGTTTAGATGCAGGGATACCCGTAAGGGTTTCCAAGAACCACCAATTCTATCACCCGCTACCTTGAGAGGCAACCAGAAGACCAAAACCGAATTATCCACAGATAAACATGGATATTGAGAAGTTAAAACTATATGTACGGCATTGGCGTACAACCGCGCTACGGAGATAAAGGAAGGTTAACTGCGGTAGGGCTTTGCTGGAGGCACTACACTAGGGGGTAGCCGCCTTGTGCCTGAAGCAATCGATTGTGTGGTCGTTCACCATGCCGGTGGCCTGCATGAAGGCGTAGCAGATGGTTGGGCCGACAAATTTGAATCCGCGCTTTTTTAAATCTTTACTCATGGCGTCCGACTCTTTTGTAGTGGCGGGTACCTGGTCCATCGATTTCCAATTGTTTTTCCGGGGCTTGCCTCCTGTAAACCCCCAGATATATTTATCGAAGCTGCCAAATTCTTTCTGCACTTCTAAAAACGCCAGGGCATTGGTGACCGAAGCGGCTACTTTTAAACGATT
>JAJRVC010000687.1 GCA_024277475.1 Deltaproteobacteria bacterium | reverse complement strand
TCCGTGAAGGTTTTTGTAATTTTCAAAGAGCAAGTTTTCAGCCGGGCAGAGCGATTTTTTATAAAATCGATATCCCGCTTGGCCATTTTCAATTTTCAGCCCGCTTGGGCTGTTTGATTTGTTACATGGCCATCAAAAATGTCGTATATTGAAATGGAAGTATTCTAAAGGTCTCCGAGGTCGGGTCGAGGTGACAACACCTTATTCATGCTGCACATATCGTATCTTCCAAGATTATTTGGCTGCTTCCTTGCCTCTAAATGCGTCTGATTTCTGGAGGCACGTTCATACCACGCCACCGAATCGACATTATCAGCTCAAGCTTTATTTATCATTACGCACTGGCAATACCCTCCGCTTCCCCAATGAGGACTGTGCGGAAAAAAGCGGGGATTTTTCATGGCATTCGATGCACTTACTACTATGCCAGGCTTTTCTTTTAACCGGAGCAGAGCAAGCCTTAAACATTAACACCCCCACCCCCTGCAAGCCGTCTAGTTCATCCTGAGTCGGAAGTCGCCAATCCGTGAATCCACCACCCTCGTAATTCTGGCAGTATTGCTTTGCCTCCTTCGAACTTATATTTCGACCGTTATCCTTGGCCGCCCACATAAGGCCTGTTCGTTATAGAGGGTAATGACCTGGTCAAAGGGGTAATTCTCCCGCAAGACTTTCTCAATGCCCCGGGCATCCTTTTCTGCGTATTTGAGCCACTGCGTTGACGACAGATTCTCATACCGGTCAATGCCGATAATCACTGCAGTCATCTTGTCGTAGAGATGAATTCGTCCAGATTTACTGCCAGTGGAATCTATTTCATAGACTCCAACCCCGCGCAACTGAGGCGCAGCCTGAGTGGGGGAAAAAAGAACAAGGTGGCTATAAGTATCATTGATGCGGTTATAATTCGTCTCATTATAATTCCTGTGCCATATTAATCAAAAGAGTACGTTCGCAGGCAAAAATAAAAGTCCGTACTTGATTCACCTAACCTTCGCAATCGGGGTAACATCAAGCAATGTTCCATTCACCTTGGGAGATTGCTCTCCCCCAGTTTCAGTAAGAACCTCACGGGTCAGGAACTTTTCCAGCTCTCCGACACTGACCCATTCATCATTGTTTTCATTGGCCTCTCCATTGAGCCCCTTGAGGAGGCTGTAGGTAAAAACACCGCCGCCCCATTTCGGATCTTCCAAGGAGGCGCCAGAGGCGCTGGAGGCAGAAAAGGATGTTACCCCATTGGCGGCTTTGCTTAACTCTGCAGCAAGCCCATTAATTTGCTTGTTTATTATTGATTCAATCCCAATACCACGCCGGCTTGCATACATGTCGGACAGACCGCTCTTTCCTGAATGGCAGGCGTCCAGGTAGAGGATGATCTTTCCGGCCTTGATATTGGTGCTGATAATATCCTCAAACTCTTTATTGGAAAGTCCAGTTCCACGCAGGTTGTCGATGTCGGTGTTATGAGTCAGGTAATATAGCTGCCCCTGCACATCAACAAAGCCATGTGTGGCAATATAGATCTCTACTGTATCTTCTTTGGTCGCCCGCCCGAGAAACTTCTCAAGGGATTTGATAATTGCCGCTCGGTTTGCCTGTTCATCGATAAGAAGATTAATTCTATCCTTCGGCAGAGCCCCTCCCTTTTAAGAAAGAAGAAAGTTGTAAAACTTCTTGGCATCACCGGCGGCGTAATTGAGGTTATATTTCTGATTGTGGAATTTACTGATCCCGACCACCACTGCATAGATATTGCCTAACCTGGCTTTTTTGCTGACACGTATGACCTTTTCACTCTTTTGGTTGTTTCGGTCGGTACAGATAATTTTTATTTCGTTATCTTCAGGGGCAAGTTTTAATGCGCCGTCAAAAACGATCTTATTCTCTTCTGTTGACCACTTCGCTACCGTGTCAGTACGTAATCGCATTTCATTATCGACAGGGATCACTTTAACGGGGGTGTTATTAACGAAGATAGAAATGCTCTCAACAGCGTTTCCTGCGCCAAAGGTAATGACGGATCCGCGCAGAACGATAGTCTCTTTGAGTACCTCAACATTATTATTGGGGGAACTGATATAGACATCAGGCGGAGCAGAGTAGGTTGCCTTGCCTGTGATACCGGGAGATACAGTGCCGGCAACTTTCTGAACCAAGGCGGTTTGTTTGGTGATGTTGAAGGAAACGGTTTCGTCCAAGTTATCAAAGTCAGCCTGGGTAACCTTCACTTTGATTGGCAGTTCACCAAGTGTGATGCCGCCGAGGACCCGGAAGGTAAAGTCTTTATACTGGCTCTCGCCTGCCTTTATGGCCCCAACTACTTGTTTTTCGTCAATCAACGCCCCCTTACGACTCGACTGGAACTTAATCTCAACGTTTTCAGCATCAAGACTGCCGTTGTTGCTGACACTGACCCGGAACTTTGGTTGTGAATTTTCGGAAAGTGTCTCGTTAGACACACCATTCAAAAGTACAACCTGATACTCCAGCTTAGGCTGGGTGACTTTCACAGGTAACGTTATCTTCTGATCAAAACCAGGGAAACTGTCCTGGCTCATGGCCACATCAAGTTCCAAAACACGATTCGTGAAGGAGCGTTCAAGGTTTACAGGGATGGAGATGGTTCCACCTTTGCTGCCTGGACTTAATGACCCTACTTCTCCAGAATAATTGCCAATATCAACTTTATTGGAATTAGCCCTGACGTGAACCTTTACGCCTTCAGCAATATTATTGCCGACGTTTTTAGGGGTGACCCGGACTGTATAGGATTTTCCATTTTCAAGGCCAGGGATTTCACGATTACGGCTGTCAACCACCTGATAGCTATATTGCAGCTGCGGTGAACTGGAGGCAAAGGCGTGGGTGTAGGTTTGTGAAGTCTCCATGCCCCGCACATCCCGAGCCACAACGGAATATTTTATTTCAGAACCGGAAAAAGTCCGTGGAACCTTAAAGGCCAGGGTGGCCTTGCCAAGAGAACCCGGTTCGATCACGGCCAGATCATCATTACCTTTGACCACTTCTATGCCGGGCGTGACATCCTTCAACTCTACCTTCACCTGTAGGCCGGCACCCACGCCATCGTTTTTAATATAAGGGGATAGCTCGATGGTCTCG
>JAJRVC010000686.1 GCA_024277475.1 Deltaproteobacteria bacterium | reverse complement strand
CTTTGTCCTTGGCACAAATGAGACTGGGCAGCACTGCAATTACCACAGATATTGCAATCCCAAAATTGGGAGATATCTGAAGCCGGATCCAATTGGGTTGGTAGGCGGGATTAGCCTCTTTGTGTATTAGGGTCGAACAATACACTCACGGCCGGATACCTTCAACAGGTCAAGGTAGTCCAAATGCCTTGACTGTGTTGACAATATTCATGAGCAGCACCGATGATTCACGGTACGGATAATTCCCTGGTAGCGCCCAAGGATACGGATAAGATCGCTCTTGCCCTTATATTGTGGTGAGCCCTGTTGTTTTCGTCGCTTTCATCGTTTCCGCCAGGCCGCAGGAAAGACTTGCGATTGACGGAGGCAGGGGATTTGAGGTGAGAGACAAAATATGAATGATAACTTTAATTTAGGGCGGGAAATAATTACTGACACCCGAAACCTAACCCCACAAAAAGGAATGAAATCTAATCGCCATGTTCTTGGGGAAGTTTTCGCCACCCCATCTCCAGCTTAAAACGAAGCGAACCCCTACCGGAGCGATGCGCCTACTCCTGCAGCTTGCAATCCTTGTCCCACTCGGGGCAGGCCGTTTTCATGTCGGCGGTATACTTTGCCATACACTCACTGCATTCCATGTCGAAATTAGGGACGTCCCCGTACCGCTGCCGCATTTCCTCTTCCGAAAGGGCCTGAACCCCGCTGCATCCGCATTGCGGGCAGCCGGTTTTTATGCTGTACCGTTTTTTTGTCATATAAAACCTCCATTTTGTTGTCAGTGTTCACAGGTTCAGAAGTTCAAAGTTGAAAGGTTTTGGGCTTCAAAGTCCGTCACTCCTCATATGAACGCCATTTATTACAAAAATATAATTTTTTACTTTATTATTGCAGTTTGTTATAAGATCACAATTCGAGAATTCTGACTTTTTACGAGATTGTCAATTTTAATAAAAAACATCAAAAGAGGTGCGCAACATCCCGAACGATCTGCCTGAGTTCCTCCCCAATGTTTTCTATTGTTTCAGGTGCTATTTTGAGTATCCGGGCGGATTGAAGCCGGGCAAAATCCACTTCATCTTCAAACAGGCTAAACCCGAGACTGCGGGTGAGCATATTGGCCAGATGAACGACCAGTATTTCCTGTGAAGCATTCTCGTTAAACTCCGTATCCTCATGGTGAGTGATGACGTTCAAAAATTTATCATCGAATCCCCAGCGTTTGACAAGCAAGCTGCCAAGACTTATGTGGGCTTCTTGAATATTGGCCTGGACCGCGTCCATGTTTAGCGTTTTTTGCTTGGAAACCCCGCTGAACGCCTTCAACAATAAAATTTTTCCTATATCATGGGTCAGACCCATCAAGAAAAAGTTTTCCGGATCCTCGAGTCTTAAATTCTGAGCGATCAGTTTAGCTCCAAAAGCACTGGCCAGTGAGTGTCCCCACAGTTTATCCATCAAAATTTTGTATTGGACCTTATCGGTTTCATAGAGACTTTTATTGGCGATGGCAATGACAATGTTGAGGGTTTCCTTCAGGCCCAGACGCGGTATCGCATTTTTTACATTGCGAATCTCGGCAACCCCACGATAGATCGGACTATTTGCGACTGAAATCAACCGCAGGGATATGACCGGATCTATTTCGATGACTTTCGCCAGTTCATCAGAGCCTGATGCCGGCTGTTTAATAACCCGTTGCATTTCCCGCACAACCTGAGGCATTACCGGTGGGTTTATTTTTCCGGCCATAAACTTTTTAAAAATGGTTGTGAAGATTTGCTTCATGGAGGTAGTTTCTTTTTTTAACATAAAATCCGGTGATTTACCGGAGTTTGAATCAATGAATTTTAAAAAATCCGGGATTAGACTTTCATCAAACAACTTGCCCGCATTATTTTTTATGGCTTCCAGCGCATCTTTTATACTCATTGCCCGTTTGGAGGAACGGGGAAATGCCAGGTTGTCAAAATGGTTGAACAGGCACAGAACCCTGCTGCCGAGGGGAATCTCACTGCTTTTTAAACCATCCGGATAGCCGTTTCCATCCATTGTTTCATGGTGGTGGCGAATCAGCGGTAAAATCTTTTTCAGGTAATTGAGATTGGACAAAATTTTTTCTCCGCGGATGGGATGTTTCTTAATCCAGATCATTTCCTCTTCGGTAAGTGGGTCAACTTTTTTTAATATCTCTGCGGGTACCCCGATCATACCGATATCGTGCAACAAGCCGGCATAATAAATTGTTTCACTTCCCTTTTCATCAAAGATTTTAAACTCCTCGCAAAAATTGGCACTATTATTGGCCACACGCTCGGAATGTTTTCTTATAAACGGATCTTTTTCTTCGATCATCGCAGTCAGAGTTCCAATAACCTCTAAAATAAAATATCTGAATTCAGTTTTGTCTTTAGGGACGTCAGTATCTGCCATGATTTATTCAATCCGGAAAGTTGTTGTTAAGTACGGGTTTTCAGCTAAGCAGGCGTCTTAAAATTCCTATTTCACTAAAATACCCTATTTCGATATTAAAATAAATACCTAAACTAAGCGGTTCCCGGTTCAAACTCGCCCCTGGCCTCCGGCCCGGAAGACCAACGGGCTGGAAGCCGCCTCGGAGAGCACGACGGAATATGGATACTGCTTCCAAAATTAATCAAAATCTGGAATACCCGTCATGCTCCATTGAGTGAAACGGATTCATAACCAGATAAAGACACGAACCCCTCGATACCAGCTGCATGGGCTTTGTCAACCCTGAACTTTTCAACCTATGTCATTAAAAGCATAGCATTTATAATTTGACAGGTAACCTTCTTTTCCCTATTATCCGCTTTGGATACATTGGGTTGCTCCCTAGTGTGATGAAAATTCACCTGTAACTTATGCACATAGACTTGACAATTTTCACTGTTTTTGTTCCGCGAATATGGTTTCAATACGCCCGATAATGTCCAAAAAAAGAGCTGTTTTCATAGTAAATTATGAGGTCTGATCTAACAGGTATGACGACCATGGATCTAACGGCCACCTGGAATGCTGAATATATTGAGGCCCAGTATAAGCGATGGAAAACAACGCCTGATAGGCTCTCACGGGACTGGCGCTTTTTTTTCGAAGGTTTTGAACTGGCTGCCTCAGATAAAACGGCAGCGGGAAAGGCTGTCGACCAAGACCGGCTGAAACGCCAGGCACGGGTGCAGGCTCTCATTTATCGATATCGAGATATAGGCCATCTTATGGCTTGCCTGGATCCACTGGCAGCCTGCCCGATCGATCATCCGCTTTTAAATCTGGAGGCATTCAATCTCACACCCCGGGATCTTGACCTCGAATTTGTTGCCCCGCGGTTTTCAAAATCCGGCCGGGCGTTGTTGCGAAATATCATTCAAGCCCTCAAGAAAACATACGCTCATTCCATCGGTGTCGAATTCATGCATCTGCAGGATCCGGGCGAACGCAACTGGCTTCTCGATCGAATGGAACCCGGGCTTAACCAACCCAATTTCGACACGGTGGTCAAACGCCGTATATTGGACAATCTATTCCAAACAGCCCTGTTCGAACAGTTCATCAACAAAAAATACCTCGCTGTAACGCGTTTTTCCCTTGAAGGCGGTGATGCCATTATCCCGGCTTTAAATGGTCTGGTTGCGCATGTGGCTCAGAAGGGGTGTCGGGAAATCATTCTGGGTATGGCCCACCGTGGAAGACTCAATGTACAGGCCCATATTTTAAATAGGCCCTATGAAGAAATCTTTGCTGAATTTGAAAACTGCTACGATCCGGATGATTTGGTGGGTGCCGGGGATGTAAAATATCACAATGGTTATCTGGCTGATATAAAAATCGCCGATAATTCAACCCTGCGTATTTTTCTCATGAACAATCCAAGTCATCTGGAATCCGTGGATCCGGTGGTGGAAGGATTTGTACGGGCCCGGCAGGATATCAGGGCGGACCAAAGTCGCAACAGAGTGCTGCCTTTGTTGATCCATGGCGATGCCGCTTTTGCCGGACAGGGAATTGTGGCCGAGACCCTGAACATGTCCCAGCTTGAGGGTTATCGAACCGGCGGAACGATTCACCTGGTAATCAACAACCAGATCGGATATACCACCCTGCCCGAAGATGCCCGTTCCACCCGATATTCCACAGATATCGCCAAAATGCTGATGGTGCCATTTTTTCACGTCCACGGGGAGGACCCCGAAGCACTTGTCCACGTATTTCAGCTTGCCGCCGACTACCGCTGGGAATTCGGCAAGGATGTTGTGATCGACGTGGTCTGTTATCGCCGCTACGGACACAATGAGGGCGATGAACCCTATTTCACCCAGCCGTTGATGTACGAGCAGATTCGACAGCGGCCTTCCATGCACCGGATTTATGCCGAAAAATTGCTGAAAGAACACCTTATTCAAAAAGATGAAATTGATAATCTTAAAAAAACAATCAATACTCGTTTAAATATCGCCTACGATACCGTCCACGGAAGCGAATGCCCGTTTCCGTTTCCTTTTTTTTATGAAAACTGGGAAAAAATTGACCTAAATTATACCCATGTTCCGATAGACACCGGTGTAAAAAGGCAAACCCTTATCTCGCTGGCCCGCAAGTTGAATAAAATTCCCGAAGCGTTTGCCTTAAACCCGAAACTTGAAGGACTGCTGCAAAAACGGCTGCGGGCTGTGGAACGAGGTTACGGAATCGATTGGGCCGGTGCGGAGGCGCTGGCCTTTGCCTCTGTGCTGACAGAGGGTGCTCCCATCCGCCTCAGCGGCCAGGACAGCGGCCGGGGAACATTCAGTCAGCGCCACTGTGTTCTTGTAGATGCCCGCTCCGGCCGGAGTTATATACCCCTCAATGAGCTGAATAAGGGCCAGGCACCTTTTCGGGTGTATGACAGTCTGCTATCGGAGGCGGGTGTTCTCGGTTTTGAATATGGCTATTCAATCGCTCAACCCCAGGGACTGGTTCTCTGGGAGGCCCAGTTTGGTGACTTTGCCAATAATGCTCAAGCGATTATCGATCTGTTCATTATCAGCGGAGAATCCAAATGGCAGCGTTTGAGCGGCCTGGCGTTGCTGCTGCCCCATGGATTTGAAGGTTTGGGTCCTGAACACTCCAGTGCTCGACTGGAGCGCTTTTTACAGCTGTGCGCCGCGGACAATATCCAAATCTGTAATCCCACGACCCCCAGCCAGTATTTCCATCTCCTGCGACGTCAGGCAAAAAGCAATTTTCGCAAACCGCTGGTAATTATG